>JAEUMC010000390.1 GCA_016793415.1 Devosia sp.
CGCACTAAGGGCATGCGGCGATGAGGACCTTCCTCCGCCGCATCCTGCTCCTGCTGCTCCTCGCCACCGGCCTCGCTCCGGCGGCGGCGCTGGCAGCCCCGGCGCTTTGGCGCGTCAGCGACGCCGATAGTTCCGTCTGGCTGTTCGGCTCCATCCACATTCTCGACAAGGACCGGAACTGGCGAACGCCGCGCTTCGACGCGGCGCTCGCGGCGGCCGAGCACGTCTATTTCGAGCTCGTGCTGGATGTGGATGCCTATGCGACGCTCACCCGGCTATCGATGCTCTATGGCAACAACCGCGACGGTCGGCTGCTCAGCGACTACCTGACACAAGAGCAGCAGGACACCCTGCAGGCCTTCCTCGATGCACATGGCCTGCAGCGCGAACTGATCGAGCCGATGCGACCGTGGATGGCGGACCTGACGCTGATGAGCCTCACGCTTTCGACCGGCGGCTCCGGCGAGGGTGCGATAACGCAGCAGGCCGGCGTCGAGCTGGTGCTGCTCGACGAGATTGCCGAGGACCGGCGGCGCGAACTGGAGACGGCGGAGACGCAGTTCCGGATGTTCGCCGGGCTGCCCGACACCCAACAGGTCGAGTCGCTGATGCGCACCGTTGCGGCGAGCGACAGCCCGGACCAGTCGCTCGGCACCCTGGCCGAGCTGTGGCACTCCGGCGATGTCGAGGCGCTGGCGCGCACGATGAACGCGGCGCTCGGGCCGGTCAATTCGCCGATGTATCGGCGCATGCTGGGCGATCGCAACCGTCGCTGGACGACCGAGATCGCCGCCATGCTGGCGCGGAACGAAGACGCCATGATCATCGTCGGCGCCGGACACCTCGCTGGCCCCGTCGGAGTGCCGACGCTGCTGGGTGAGGCGGGGTTCAAGGTCGAGCGGATAGACCGCTCGGTGGCCCCCGCCAGCGCGGCCAGCAGACCGAACAAGCGCCGGTAGCAGTCATGGATCAGGTCCTGCTGCTGATCGTCGTCGGTGCGGCGCTGGCCGGGTTCGCGCAGGGCGTCTCGGGCTTTGCCTTCGCGCTGGTGGCACTGTCGGTGTGGGCCTGGGGCGTTGATCCCAAGCTGGCTGTGGTGCTCTCGGTGTTCGGTTCGCTGGTCGGGCAACTGGTTACCCTGCCCTTCGTCTGGCGCGGCTTCAGCGTGAAGGCGGCGCTGCCGTTTATCATCGGCGGACTGATCGGGGTGCCGATCGGGGCGCAACTGGTGGGCGCCGCGGACCCGAACCTGTTCAAGTTCGGGCTCGGGCTGTTCCTCGTCGCCTATTGCCCGCTGATGCTGCTGCTGAGACCGGACATCCGCTTCAGCTGGGGCGGACGCGTCGCCGACACGGCGATCGGCTGGATCGGCGGTGTGCTCGGCGGCATGGCGGCAATCTCCGGCCCGGTGCCGACGCTGTGGACGACGCGGCGTGGCTGGAGCAAGGACGAGCAGCGCGGCGTGCTGCAGGGCTTCAACATCGCCATGCACACCGCGACCCTGACTGTCTACCTGCTCGCCGGAACGATCGATGCGGGAATGATCGGCGCACTGGCGCTGACCGGGGTCGTACTGGTGCCGTTCGCCATCCTCGGCGTCCTGGTGTTCAAGCGGCTGACGACGGTGGGGTTTCGGCGCGTCGTGCTGATCGGGCTGACGGCGTCAGGGCTGGTGCTGATCTGGGGGGCGGTGACGGCTTGGGCATAGACCGATAGGCCGGTGCGGGCGGACCCCCACCCCTGTCCCTCCCCGCAAGGGGAGGGAGACCCCAACACAGACATCGCAACTATCGTCTCCCTCCCCCTTGCGGGGAGGGATTAAGGGTGGGGGTCCACAACCACCGGGCCATAGACTTGTAACCTCAGACCTCGCTGAGCTTGGTCCACTTGCCGTCGGCCTTGGACGAGGCGACCGAGGCCATGATGAACTCCATGCCTTCGACGCCATCGGCGAGGCTGGGCAGCAGGCCTGCAACGTCCTTGCCTTCGCCGCGGATCACCTGGGCGAACTGGCTGTAGAGCGTGGCGAAAGCCTCGAGGTAGCCCTCGGGATGGCCGCCCGGAATACGGACGTTCATCGAGGCGGCAGGCGGAGCCGAGATGGCGCCGCCGCGGGTGAGGAGCTGCTTGGGTTTGCCGAACTCGGTGAACCACATGTAGTTCGGGTTATCCTGCCGCCACTCGAGGCCGGCCTTCTCGCCATAGACGCGCAGCTGCAGCCCGTTCTCGTTGCCCACCGCGACCTGGCTCGCCCACAGCATACCCTTGGCGCCGCCGACGAAGCGGAGCTTGATCTGCACATCGTCGTCGAGCTTGCGCCCCTTGACGAAGCTGGTGAGCTCGGCGCTGACCGCCTCGGTCTTCAGGCCGGTGACGAAGCGGGCCAGGTTGTAGGCATGGGTGCCGATGTCACCGATGGCGCCGCCGGCGCCGGAACGCTTGGGGTCGGTGCGCCAGCTGGCCTGCTTGTTGCCGGGGTCGGCGGCATTGGTCAGCCAGTCCTGCGGGTACTCGACCTGCACGACGCGGACCTTGCCGAGCGCCCCGGACTTCACCAGCTCACGCGCCTGCCGCACCAGCGGGTAGCCGGTGTAGTTATGGGTGAGCAGGAATTTTGCGCCCTTCTTCGGCTTGATCGCCGCCAGCGCTCGAGCGTCATCCAGTGTCGAGGTCAGCGGCTTGTCGCAGATCACATGGATGCCTGCCTCGAGGAAGGCCTTGGCCGGACCGAAATGCACGTGGTTGGGCGTGACGATCGAAACCGCCTGGATGCCGTCCTTGCGGGCGGATTCTTTGGCCGCCATCTCCTCATAGGAGGTGTAGATGCGATCCTCGGCGAGGCCGAGGTTCTTGCCAGATTCAAGCGCCGTTGCCGCATTGGACGACAGGGCGCCGGCAACCAGTTCATAGTCGCCGTCGATGCGGGCGGCGACACGGTGGACGTAGCCGATAAAGGCACCGGTGCCGCCACCGACCATGCCCAGGCGAATGCGCGGAGCGCCGTTCTCTGCCATTTTGTTCCCTCTTAGCTCAGACCGAGAATCTTGCGGTTGGCCGCCTTGTCGGTGCCCGACGCGGCGAAATCGTCAAACGCCTTCTCGGTGACATTGATGATGTGGCTCTGGATGAACGGCGCGCCTTCGGCAGCCCCCTGCTCCGCCGACTTGATGGCGCATTCCCATTCGAGCACCGCCCAGCCATCGAAGCCGTAAGCCGAGAGCTT
>JAEUMC010000979.1 GCA_016793415.1 Devosia sp.
TGACCTGGTGGCCGCAGTTGTTCCTCGGGCTGGCCTTCAACTGGGGGGCGCTGGTCGGCTGGACCTCGCAGACCGCCTCGCTCGCCCTGCCGCCGTTGCTGCTCTATGTCGGCGGGATCCTGTGGACCATCGGCTACGACACGATCTACGCACTGCAGGACATCGAGGACGACGCGCTGGTGGGGGTGAAATCCACCGCCCGCCTGTTCGGCCGGCGGGCGCGCCTGCTGGTGGCGCTGTTCTACGCCGCCACGGTCGTGCTGTGGGTAGCAGCAGGCCTGATGGTGGGAGCGGGCTGGCCGTTCCTCCTCGGCATGCTCTCGGTGATCGGCATCCTCGGCTGGCAGATCAAGACGCTCGAGCCGCACGATCCGGCCAACGCGCTCGTGCGGTTCCGGGCCAACCACTGGGTCGGGCTGGCGTTCACCGCCGCACTGCTGCTGGATCTCGTCGTGTGATTATGCCGATTGCTGCATAATCCCTCCATGGAGAGCGGACTTCTGCATAATCCCGGTTCGGCGTAGCTGTGCCAGCAATGAAACGGGAGATGCAAATGCGCAAACTCAAGCTCGTGCCAGGCGAAAGCTGTTGCGCCGAGATGGCCGGCGAAACCCAGGCCGGGTGGGAAACCGCCGCTTTTCTGGTTCTGGAAGCCATGCAGGACGGGCGTTTCCGCGCCCGCCGGCCTAATACTTCGCCTCGTTCTCGGCGTTGAGCCGCGCGAAGGCATCGCTGTCGGCAACATAACCGCCGATCGACGCACTCCAACCATAGACCTGGGTAAACGTCCGGTCGTAGGGCGGCTCGAGTGGCTCGGACGCCTCGGCCTCCTCCTGTTGGAGCGCTTCGACACTGCGGGTCGCGTGGATGGCGGCGGTCACTGGCCAATAGCCGGGACCACCTGGAACAGAGGTAATCGCCAGCGATTGCAGCTCCTCGTAGCTCCCGCCCTTGACCGAGAAGTAATAGATCTCGTCGATGAGGGCGAACCTGTTGTCCCTGACGAAGACCAATTGCGTGGCGTCGTAGCCCTGGCTCGAGTTGAAGTGCTCGGAGTTCAGGCGAATGAGGTCGTCGCCGGCGCCGATGGGCAGGACATCGCCCAGCCAGTTGTTTTCGTAGAGGCCGACATCGACAGCATCGATCAGCCTGAGCTGTTCGTCGTAGAGCGCCAGCAGCACCACTTCGGCGACACTGTCGCTGGAGTGCCCCAGCACCGAATAGAGCAAGGTGAGGGGGCGGCCGGCGACGCGGAGCGGCACGATCTGGGGATCGTAGATCTCGATCACCGCAGGCCGTTCGCCGCCCTCATCGGCCGCGACCGGCCGTAGCGGCGTCATGGCGGTTCCCTTCGCATAGCCGTCCGCATCGATCTCAAGGTCGGTGACGACCTGACGCATAAGCTCAAGAACGGTCACATCTGGGTGGCCCGGCACGGGATCGGACAGCTTTACCTCGACTGCTGTAGCCTCAGCGACAGCAAAGGCAAAAAGCAGCGCAGCAACGATCAGCAATTTGGGCATGTTCATCCCCTCGACATGGCGCTGCGCGTCTGCGCCAGGACGGCTGAAGCGGCGATGAACGATGAAAAAGAAGCGGGGTCGATCCACTGGTGGATCGACCCCGGCTCGAGCTGGATTTGGAGGTCGCTACGAGTCTTCCGACAGTTCAAACGTGCATGGGATCGCTGTCGGTTGGTCTTCTCAGAAACGGCTCAGCGCCGCAAAGGTTGCATCAGGAGGCGCTGCTTTCGCCGGGCTTGCGGCGGTTGAGAAAACGCGGCCGCCGCTCGGCGTCGGCAGCGAGGCGGCGACGGTCGTGCTTCACGCCGAGCGCGATGCCGTCGACCTGCTGCGAATAGGGGAGGAGGTTGCCGTCGCCGGCCTTGATGAACAGCGGCAGGCGGAGCTTCTTGCCCCAGTTCTGCCACTCGGCGACGACGTTGGAATTGCCGATCTCTTCGAACACCCGGTAGTTGAGGTCTGGATCGCCATGCACCAGCTCGATGGCGCTCGACAGCACACCCTCTTCGGTGATCGAGGTCGAAACGGCGACGCCGATGAATTCATCGACCGGCACCTTGATCTTGATGGCGACACCGCTCTTTTCCAGCGTCTTGCGCACCGTCACGGTCTTGACCGGATCCTTGGGGCCGTTGTCGTTGGCCGGACCGAAATACCTGGCAGTCAGCGGACGTGTCCGCGGGGCTCGCCCCTCACCGAACAACATGACAACCGACGACCCGTCGATCCCAACACGACCCTGCATGATAAGCCTTCCTGTCAACTCTCGAGAGCTTGTTTTTGTCGCTCTCTTTGATGCCCCCAATCTACCCGCCCCCCTTGCCACCCCGCTTAAGAAACTGGGTTAAGTTTAGGTTGTTTTGCGAAGGGTTAGCGGGTCGTCACCGGGTGTAACGCAGTCTTAAGTGCGTGTGCTTGCCTGGCCTTAACCACTTGGCTCGGGACAAGCCCGTAATGGGGCCAAGCAGCCGCCGCCGGGCGTTCACAAGCGGGCGCGCACCGCATGCCGGGCCTTGTTCCAGCCGGGGGATGCGCCTAGAAGCACGCCCAGCCAATATCCCGGAAACCTGATGCTCAGTGCCGCCCCGACCACAGCTGCCGACGATCGCGAATTGCTGCGCTCGGCTGCCGTCACCGCCGGGATCATTGCAGCGGGCTATTTCCGCAAGGACCTCAAGACCTGGACCAAGGAGAACGCCTCGCCGGTAAGCGAGGCGGACATCGTCCTCGATAAGTTCCTCAACTCGGCGCTACTGACGGCGCGTCCCGACTATGGCTGGCTGAGTGAGGAAAGTGTCGACAACCCGGAGCGGCTGAGCCACCGCCGGGTGTTCGTGGTCGACCCGATCGATGGAACGCGCGGCTTCATCCGCGGCGAAGACAGCTGGACAGTGTCGCTGGCGGTGGTCGAGGACGGCGTGGCGATTGCCGGCGTGGTCTACGCGCCGGTGCGCGACGAGATGTATGACGCGGCGATTGGCGATGGCGCCCGGCTCAATGGCAAGCCGCTGGTGCGCCAGCGCCACCCAGGCCGTACCGCCCCGCTGATCCCGGCGCCGGGGGCGGTGCACCAGGAGTTGCAGGCGGCGGGCCTCGAGTACACGCGCGGGCCGTTCTATCCCTCGCTCGCTTACCGGCTGGCGCTGGTTGCCTCGGGCAAGCTCGATGCGGTGGTGGTGCGGCGCGGAGCGCAGGACTGGGACGTGGCGGGCGCGGCGTGCATTCTCAGCGAAGCCGGGGTCGGCTTCGAGGACGTGTGCATAGGTGCCTTGCGCTTCAATCGCCCGGAAACCCGGCATGGAGCGCTTGCGGCGCTATGCGAGCCTTCGCTAAAAGCGCCACTACATGCGGCGCTGGTCAAGGTCTACGGCTGCCCGCAGCCACAGGAAGTCGATCTGGAGCGTCTGAAGCCGTGAGCAAGACCAAGAAACCCGAGCCCAAGCAGCAGCTCTTGCACCTCGTCATCGGCGGCGAAGTGGAAAAGGGCGAGGACATCGTCTTCAAGGATCTCGATGCGGTCGACCTCGTCGGGGTCTACCCAAACTATGCTGCGGCCCACGCGGTGTGGAAGCAGAAGGCGCAGCTGACGGTGGACAATGCCGAGATGCGCTACTTCGTCGTGCACCTGCACCGGCTGCTGAATCCGGAAGACGACGAGTAGGGGTGATCGGGGGCCGAACCGGTCATCCGGCGCGAGCTGACCCCCACCCCTGTCCCCTCCCCGCAGGGGGGAGGGAGACCCTCACACTAGCATCGCGGTTCTGGCGCCTCCCTCCCCCTTGCGGGGAGGGATCAAGGGTGGGGGTCA
>JAEUMC010000992.1 GCA_016793415.1 Devosia sp.
GCGGGCGCGGCAACTGCCGCTTCGGCGACGATGCCGGTGGTGTGCCAGTGATCCGGCACCGGCGCCTTGCCGGCGATGATGTTGCGCACGCCCTCCATGATGCGCGCCGCATCGATCAGCATGGCGCGCTCCAGCACCGGCGCGAACGGGTGCGAGACCGGCGCGGTGTGGAGCCGTCCGACCGGACCGTCGAGCTCGTCATAGGCCAGCTCGTTGATCGTCTGGGCGATCTCGCCGCCCATGCCGCACATTGCCCAGGCTTCGTCGACCACCAGCAGCCGGTGCGTCTTCTTCACGCTCTCGACGATGCTGTTCACATCGAGCGGCATGATGGTGCGAAGGTCGACCACCTCGACATCGGTGCCCTGGGCGGCCAAGAGGTCGGCCGCTTCCAGCGCCCGCGCCACCATCTGCCCGGCGGCAACGATGGTGATGTCTTTGCCGGCGCGCGCGATGCGGGCCGAGCCGAACGGCACGTAGTGATCCTCGCCCACCGGCACCGGGCCTTTCGACGCAAACAGCGCCTTGGGCTCCAGCATGATCACCGGATCGGCGCCACGCAGGGCGGTCTTCATCAGCCCCTTGGCGTCGGCCGGGTTCGAAGGCACGCAGACGATCAGCCCTGGCATATGGGCGAATAGCGGATGGTACATGCCCGAATGGTGCGGGCCCGAGCTGCGCAACGCGCCAGCACCGGCACGCACCACCATCGGGGCGCTCATTTCGCCGTTGCTCATGTAGCGGAGCTTCGCTGCCTGGAGGAAAATCTGCCCGGTGGTCTCGAAGGCGAAATCGGCAAACATCAGGTCCGATACGGTACGCGTGCCGGTGGCCGAAGCGCCGACCGCCGCGGCGGTAAAACCCTGCTCGGAGATCGGCGTATCGACCAGCCGGTCGGCCCCGAACTCGTGCCAGAGGTTCTTGGTGTGGGCGAAGCTGCCGCCCCGCTCGCCAGTGCCCTCGCCGAAATAGAGGATCGCCGAGTTGGCCCGCATCTCCTCGGCAATACCGTCACGCACCGCCTCGAGCCAGCCCTGTACCCGCGTCTCTCCGACGGGGCGGGCCCGCAGCGCTTCCGGTGGATTGATCGGGTTGGCATAGACATGCCGGCGTACCGTCGACGGATCGGGCTCGGGCGAGTTGCGCGCGAATTCCAGCGCCTCCTGCACCACCTTGTCGATATGGCTCTCGATATCGGCGAGGTCGTCGGCATCGGCGATGCCGTAATCCTCCACTAGGCGCTTCCTAAACATGTCGATCGGATCGCGCTTGATCCACGCGTCGACTTCTTCCTGCGTGCGATAGGTGCCGATTACCGGGTCGCCTTCGTGGTGGCCGACCGTGCGGTAGGTCTTGGCCTCGATCAGCGTCGGCCCCTTGCCCGAGCGGGCCCGCTCGGTGGCTTCCTTCATCGCCAGCCACACGGCGAACACATCGTTCCCATCCACCGCGACGCCGGGCATGCCGTAGCTGTCGGCCTTGGTGGCGATCTCGGGGTTGAGGGTGATGGATTTGAGCGGCGTCGCCGTGGCGTAGAGGTTGTTCTCGCACACGAACACCGCCGGGGCGCGGTTCACCGCCGCGAAGTTCAAGCCTTCGTGGAAGGCGCCGTGGTTGGCGGCGCCGTCGCCGAAAAACGCCACGCCGATATCGTCACGGCCCTGCGCCCGGGCGCTCATGCCGATGCCGACGGCGTGGCCGATACCGGCCCCGACAATGCCATTGGTGCCGAACAGCCCGACCGAGCGGTCATAGAGATGCATGGTGCCGCCACGGCCGCCGCAGATGCCGTCGGCCTTGCCGAACAGCTCCGCCATCACCCGCCTGGGGTCGGCGCCCTTGGCCAGCGCATGCCCGTGCCCGCGATGTGTCGAGGTGACCCAGTCGGAACGGCGCAGATGCGCGCAGACGCCGACGCCGGTGGCTTCCTGGCCGATATAGAGATGCAGAAAACCGGGGGTTTCGCCCTTGCGACAGGCCACCTGCGCGACGCTTTCGAACTTGCGCAGCAGCACCATCTGCTCGAACAGGCCCATCAGCACCTGCTTGTCGGGCAGATTGCCCGCACCAGTCTGCTGTGCGCCTTTGCGCATTGCCGAAATTGCCACCTCAGAGCCTCCCTGCGTCGTCCCGATTCCGGGTATTGTTCGCATCCTCACAATCGAGCATAGATTATAATAGCATAATGTCTAGGCGGAAAGTTCCTGTCGCCCGGCAGCGCGGCAGCGGTTAGGAAAGCGAGGCAAACAGGGAGTTCCGATCATGCCGCTGCCGCCGCTTCGTGCGCGTCTCAAAACCGCTTCGCCGCTGCTGGCGCCGTTCTCGATCATCCCGTCAATCGAGCTGGTCGAGTTGGTAGCGCTCGCCGGCTATGACGGCATCATCCTCGATCTCGAGCATGGTGCACATGGTAGCGAGGCGCTCGGCCCGCTGATCCTCGCCGCCATGGCGCGCGGCATCTATCCTCTGGTACGGGTGCGCAGCAGCGAGCCGACCGAGATCGGCGCAGCGCTCGATGCCGGGGCCGCCGGGGTGATCGTGCCGCAGATCGGCTCCGTTGCCGAAGCCGAGCGTGCCGTGCGCGCCGCCCGCTTCGCGCCGGATGGCAATCGCGGCGCCAACTCCTTTGTCCGCGGCGCCGATTATTCCGGCCGCGCCGAATGGTTCGCCGAAGCCAACCGCGACGTTGCGGTGCTGCTGATGGTGGAGGGCGCCGGTGGCGTCGCGGCGTTGCCGGAGATCCTGAAATTCCCGACCCTCGACGGCATTTTCCTCGGGCCGCTCGACCTGTCGCACGCCCTCGGCGTGCCCGGCGAGATGGGGCACCCCAAGGTGATCGCGACGATCGAACAGGTGATCGACGCCTGCAAAGCCGCCGGCGTCACCACCGGCATCTTCGCCGGCACCAGCGAAGCCGCCCGCCGCTGGATCGCTCGCGGCGTGACGCTGGTCGGGGCCGGGGTGGATACGGCGCTGGTGCTCAAAGGGTTGAAGGCGGCGGTGGGGGAGTTGCGGGGCTGAGCTGGGGCGCGATCCCGCCACCACACCGGCCCAACACCTCCCCCTCCTGATGGGGGAGGACGGGAGGGGGTGGGGCGACAAGCTCGATGTTGGTGTCTGACACGGAGCCGGTGCGCGTGGCTCCCCCCTCCCAGCCTCCCCCACAAGGGGGGAGGTGCCGCTCTGTGTGTGAGGCTAGTCCTTAGCCGCCCGTCCG
>JAEUMC010000998.1 GCA_016793415.1 Devosia sp.
AGCCGTGAAGGTCAACCCCGATTCAGCCCAATACTCGCTGCGGCTGCGCGCCTTGTATGACGGCAAGACGCTCTATTGCCCGGTTCCAGAGCTGGTGCAGAAGGCTCCCTATGTCCGGATCGATCCCGATCAGCTCAGGGACAAGGGCATATCGTACGAACTGGCGGCGAGCCACCAGGGCTACATGCACTATGGCGAACGGATCGAGTTTACCGACATTCCAGAACTCGACTTCTGCGTGTTCGGCTCGGTGGCGGTGACGCGGCAGGGCGCGAGAACCGGCAAAGGCGGCGGATTTGCCGACCTGGAGGCCGGCGTGCTGAACGAACTGGGTCGCATACGGCCCGACACGCCGCTCGTCACCAGTGTGCATTCGAGCCAGGTCGTGCCGGACGGAGACATCGTCATGATGGATTTCGACTGCTGGATGGACTACGTCGCAACCGAGACCGAACTGATCGCCACGGCCAGCACGCATCCCCGCCCCAAGGGCATTTCATGGGACCATGTCCAGCCGGACCAGTTCGACTCGATCCCCTTCCTCCGCGAGCTGAAGCCCAAAGCGCAGCTGTAGGCGACGCGGATGAGCAGCTGAACCAGGGCATCCGGCACGGCGCTCTCGGCGGCGACCGCCTGTGACAAGACCGTGGTGGGTGCGAGGACGGGAGTGGTGTTTCGCTGCCCGTCTTCTTGCGCTGCCAGATAGCGCTGGGGGCTCCCCCTGCCCTTGTCCCGTCACCGCGCATCGTCTACATCGATCACGCCGAACCGGACCCGCCCATATGCTGTTCAATTCCGCCGAGGATTTCCTGAGCGCGCCGCGTCACGCCGTGACGGTGTTCGGCATGGCCGGCGTCGGCAAGACCTGGCTGGCGGCGCTGCTGCGCAAGCACCAGTGGTTCCACTATTCGGCCGACTACCGCATCGGCACGCGCTACATGGGCGAGTTCATCGTCGACAACTTCAAGGCCGAGGCCATGAAGGTGCCGTTCCTGCGCGACCTGTTGCGGTCTGACTCGATCAAGATCGACAGCAACATCACTTTCGCCAACCTCGATCCGCTCTCGACCTATCTGGGGCGGCCGGGCGACACCCGCCGGGGCGGGCTGCCGCTTGCCGAGTATCAGCGCCGCCAGGAACAGCACCGGGTGGCCGAGATCGCGGCGCTGGAAGATGTACCCTATTTCATCGAGCGCGCCGACAAGCTCTACGGCTATTCGAACTTCATCGCCGATACCGGTGGCTCGCTGATCGAGGTGGTGGACCCCGCCAATGCCGACGATCCGGTGATCAAGGCGCTGACGGCGAGCACGCTGCTGCTCTACATCCGCGGCACCGAGGATGACGCGCACAAGCTGATCGAGCGCTTCAAGCACAGCCCCAAGCCGATGTATTACCAGCCGCACTTCCTGATCGAGAAGTGGGATGAGTTCAAGCAGCTGAACAAGGTCAAGGACGACACCGGCGTCGACCCCGATGCCTTCGGCGCCTGGGGTTTTGAGGCACTGCTCAAGGACCGGCTGCCGCGCTACCAGCAGCTCGCCGACAATTTCGGCTACACCATCGAAGCCAGCGACCTCGCGACGGTGCGCGACGGCGACGAATTCCTCGACCTCGTGGCAGGGGCGATCCGCAAGCGAATGCGATAGCGCCTTTACCGGCGCCGCTTCCGCTCACCCGATCGCTATCCTATCTAGAGGCACATCATGCCCATTCGTATTCCTGACCACCTGCCCGCGGCCAAGACCCTCCAATCGGAGGGCGTCATGGTCATGGACTCCTCCCGCGCCGCCCGCCAGGACATCCGCCCGCTGCAGATCGGCCTGCTCAACCTGATGCCCAACAAGGAGCGGACGGAGACGCAGTTCGCCCGGCTCATCGGCGCCACACCGCTGCAGGTCGACCTGACACTGGTGCGCGTCAGCGACCACAAGTCCAAGAACACCTCCGAAGAGTACCTCAAGAGCTTCTATTCGACCTGGGAAGAGGTGCGGGAGAAGAAGTTCGACGGCTTCATCGTCACCGGTGCACCGGTGGCGAACATGCCGTTCGAGGAGGTCAAGTACTGGTCCGAGATGCTCGAGATCATGGACTGGACGCAAACCAACGTGCACCACACCATGTTCATCTGCTGGGGCGCGCAGGCCGCATTGCACCATTTCCATGGGGCCAAACGCTATCGCATGCCCAAGAAGGCGTTCGGGGTGTTCCGGCACCAGCTGGTGGGGCCGCAGACGCCTTGGCTGCACGGCTTCTCGGACAGCCCGATGATCCCGGTGAGCCGCTACAACGATATCGACCGGACCAGCCTGGGGGAGAACCTCGAGGTGCTGATCGATAACGACGACATCGGCGTCTGCATGCTCGAGGACAAGGCGCGCCCTGCCCTCTACATGCTGAACCACCTCGAGTACGACAACCGCTCGCTCGCCGATGAGTATGAGCGCGACGTCAAAGCGGGGCTGGACACGGCGCCGCCGGTGAACCTGTTCCCCAACGGCGACACCACCGTGGAGCCGGAGAACCGCTGGCGCAGCCATGCGCATCTGTTGTTCCAGAACTGGATCAACGAGATCTACCAGACCACACCGTACGAACTCGAGAAGATCGGGCTGGGCTAGTAGTTCGTTCGCAGGAACCGAGAGAGACGGCTCCTCCCGCGGAGAGAGCCGTCTCTCTCAGTCAGTGCATCCCCTCAGCCGACTGCTTCAGCCCGTCCAGCATCATCGTCCAGTTCTTCTCGAACTCGGCGCGGGTCCTGGCGTCGACCTGGGTTTGCTTGCCTTCGTTGAACTGGCTGAGCGTCACCCTGGTGCGCTGGCCGGTCGGCTCCAGGCGGTATTTCACCAGGTGATAGCTGAGCGGACGCTTGCCGGAGCCGTCGGTGTCGCTCCAGTGGGTGAAGCTCAATTCCCTAGCCTCCGACAGCGTCTGGATTTCGCCGCGATCGGTGAACGGCTTGCCGTTCCACTCGCCTTTGAAGGTGATGGGATGGCCGATCCTCCAGTCGGTCTCGATGACCGTGCCGGGGAACATGGCGCCTTCGCGCATGGCCTTCCAGACCTCGGCAGCGGGCGCGGCGATGGTGGTGCCGACTTCGACAACGGGTTTCTGCATTTCGTCCTCCATTTGCTGGAGGATCAAACGCCCGGTCGCAGCGTCAGGTTGCCGATGCCCTGCGGCACGAAGTTGAACAGTGCCGCCTTCCAGGCCTCGTCGTTCCACAGATCGGTGTAGCTCCAGCTCGCGGCGGTGGCGAGCAGCAGCAGCAACAACGACAGTACCCGCATCTGGAAGGGTAAGCGGACCACGGCGAGCCAGGAGAGGAAGGCGACCAGCAGCGCGATCGGCGGTACGATTGATGTCATCGTCGTGGTGAGGATCGAACGGGCAAACACCAGGTAGAGCGGCAGGATGATCACCGCCAGCGCACTGTAGACATGGCGGCGTTCTGGAAGGTCCGGCCAGAAGCAATAGAGCAGCGGAACCAGCAGCACCGGCGCGAACACCGCCAGCGCCTCGAGCCCGCTGGCCAGCACCTCGGCGTCGAAGTGCGGGTTGGCATAGGTGCCGACATAGGGGAGCAGGGCCGAAGCGACATCCATGCCGGCCTGGATGATGAAGCCGACAATGCCGATGGCAACGATCAGGGTGGGCAGGATCGCCACCAGCAGCATGGCGACGAAGGCCCGCGCGTCGGTGCGCGCGTCGCGGTCGGCCAAGGCAGTGGCGATGGCCAGCGGGATGATCAACAGCGCGGCGATGGGGCTGGCCAGCAGCAGCAATGGCAGCAGCAGCCCAAGCCCGATGGCCGACTGCACATCGCCGACGTCCTCGAGCGAGCGAATGGCGGGGATCAACGCAGCGAAGGCGATGTACAGCGGAATGGCGCGCGAGGAGGCGGTTACCGTGTAGAGCCCGCCCGCATGCAGCATCAGCGCGACCAGCGCGATGAAGGCGCCGATGCGGAACCAGCCATTGGCGCGCAGCCGGTCGTAGAGGGCGCCGAAGGCGAAACCGGACACGATAACGGCGGTCAGCGACAGCGCCCATTGCTGCAGTTGCGTGCCCGGCACGAGGCTGACGACCCGCAACACCACCTGCGACAGCCAGCCGCCGGTCCGCCACGCCTCGCCGGCCTGCAACTGCTCGACATCGCGGCGGACATAGCCGCCGTCGATGACATGCAGCGCCACCACGAGAAGCACGATCACCGCCGCCAGTGACCAGAGGATCGTCGCGGGGCGCCAGAATGGCCGCCGCTGCTGAGCCGGGACGGGAGCTGTCGCGAGATCGATGATGCTCATCTGGCCGCCTCGCCCTTGACCTGCTCGAGCGTCTGCTGCGTGACGCTGGAGGTGCCGTGCTCGGTCTTTTCCCAATAGTGCGGGTTGAAGATCAGCTGCCAGAACGCCTTGTAGGCAGCGATCGAGTGCAGCACCCAGTAGACCGGTAGCAGGATGCCCACCGGCACCAGGTCGTAGTACTTGCGCTTCAGCGCCGCGATCACCCCGAAATAGACGAGGAACAGGTTGCCGATCACCAGGTTGAACAGCGCCATGGTGCCGAACGGCTCGGGGAACAGCCAGCCGAAATCCCAGGTATTGGTGCACCAGACCAGCAGAGTGATGACCCACAGGATCGGCGCCAGCAGCATGGTGAAGGGCGGCGCGCCGATGAAGAAATGGAACGAGAAGAAACCCTTGGCGCCAATCGAGCGCCAGAGCTGGATCGGGTGCCGCATGTGCACCAGCCAGGTCTGCATGTAGCCCTTGATCCAGCGCGAACGCTGTTTGATCCAGCTGGGCAGCACGCCATTGGCTTCTTCGTAGGTGGTCGAGTTGATGACACCGACGGTGTAGCCTTCCTGTGCCAGCCGCACGCCGAGATCGGCATCCTCGGTGACGTTGTAGGGATCCCACGCCCCGACCTTGCGCAGCGCCGAGAGCTTGAAGTGGTTGGAGGTGCCGCCGAGCGGGATCGGCACCTTGAGCCAGTCGAGTCCGGGCAGCAGGAAATCGAACCACTGGCTGTATTCCAGCGTGAACATCCGCGTCAGCCAGTTCTCGGAGCGGTTGAAATAGTTGAGCCGCCCCTGGACGCAGGCGAGCCGCGGATCGCCGTTGCGGAAGGCAAGCACCGCCTTCTTCAGCTGATCGGGCTCCGGTTGATCCTCGGCATCGTAGATGGTGACGAACTCGCCACGGGTGAACTGCAAGGCATAGTTGCAGGCCTTCGGCTTGGTCTTGGGCTGGCTGGGTGGCACACGGACGATCTCGAAGGTGCCGGGCAGCCGCAGCGCCTTGGCCGCCTCGATGGTCTCGGTGTCGTCCTCCTCGAGAACGAGTTTCACCTCGAGCTTGGACGCCGGATAATCGAGGCCCTTCAGCGCCTTGGTGAGCAGAGGCAGCACCTTGGCCTCTTTGTACATCGGCACCAGCACGGTGTAGATCGGCAGCTCGCTGTCCTTGAGCGCGGCGATTGCCTCCGGCGAGATCTCCATGTCGGCCTTGCGCGACGAGCCGACGAAGGTCAGCACGAACTTGAACAGGAAGGTCAGTGTGTAGATGGTGGTGAAAGCCGCCATCAGGACCACCAATGTGGCCATCGGCGCGAGGACCAGGCTCAGCGTCACCGCCGCCAGCAAGGCCCAGAGCACCAGCTTCTGCGGCCGCGTCACCGTGTACTTGGCCGAGTGCTCGGGCTTCCAGGAATAGAGCGCCTCGCGGGCAAAGAAGCTGTCCCACTCGCGAAACAGCTGCTGGGTCTGCCACAGGATGTCGAACGGCGAGGTGATGACGAACTCGTAGTTGTCGGCGCCGAACCGTTCATCGCCCCAGACGAAGTGCTCTGTGGTGATCTCGGTCGCGGCGAGGATCAGCCGGCCGCTGATCCGACGCCACGGCACGATGTTGCGTTCGGCATAGTCGGCGCGATCCTCCACCCGCGTGAGGCTCTCGTCGATCGGCTGCTGCTGCAGATCGACAAAGGGCAGCCCGTACACTTCGGCGACGCCCTTGTAGTAGTCGATCGGCCGCACCAACCCGAGGGCAATGATGGTGGAGGCAAGGCTCGAGCCCCACTCCGCCGTTTGCCGCATGGCGATGGCAAGGTCGGTGAGCCGGATCAGCTTCTTGGAAATCAGCAGCTTGGCGACGTCGAGATGCAGCCGCTCGCCAGCCGTGCGCTCGCGCGGAACGCCGAGGAGTTCCGACGGATTGCCCTCAAAACTGCGAGCTACCGCGTGAGCCATGCCGCCAGTCAACGCGGCGAACAATGAAGAAAGCCCAAATCGGCCGATCACGATTCGTCTCATCGCGCCAAAGCGCTAGCCTTGCATTCGGCCGGGGACCGCCTACCTTCCGGGCAACCATGGAAAGCGCTCGGGAGCGCCAGTGCCGCAATCGCCGACGACCATCACCGACGAAATCGGCATTGCGCTGGGCAACCTCGCCGACGCGGCGGTGGCGCCGTTCACCCCTACCCTCAGGCTCGGGGTGACCGGGCTGAGCCGTGCCGGCAAGACCATTTTCATCACCGCGCTGATCCACAACCTGTTGACCGGCGGGCGCCTCCCCGGCTTCGCCGCGCTCACCGAAGGCCGGTTCATTGGGGCGCGGCTGGCAGAGCATCCCGATGCCGGCATCCCGCGCTTCGCCTATGAGCAGCACCTCGCGGCCCTGACGGCAAAGGAACCGCACTGGCCGGAATCGACGCGCAAGATCAGCCAGCTGCGGCTGACGCTGAAGTTCCAGTCGAAGCGCTGGGTGTCAGGGATGTTCGGCCCGACCGTGCTCAACCTCGATATCGTCGACTATCCCGGCGAGTGGCTGCTCGATCTGCCGCTCTTGTCGCTGAGCTTTGCCGAGTGGAGTGCGCAGGCGCTGAAGAGGGCAGCACAGCCGCACTCGGCTGCCGAGGCGGCAGCGTTCCTCAACGAACTCGGGCAGGTCGATGCCTCGAAGGAGGCGACCGACGTGGATGCCGAGCGGCTGGCCGCCGCATTCACCGACTACCTCAGGCGCAGCCGCGAGGATGGACGGGCGCTCAGCACCCTGCCCCCAGGCCGCTTCCTGCTGCCGGGCGACCTCGAGGGCAGCCCGGCCCTGACCTTTGCGCCGCTGCCGCCGCCGGCGGGGGCGGTCCGTTCGTCGAGCCTCTACGCCATGCTGGAGCGCCGCTACGAGGCCTATAAGGCGATCGTGGTACGGCCGTTCTTCCGCGACCATTTCGCGCGCCTCGATCGCCAGGTGGTGCTGGTGGATACTTTGCGCGCGCTCAATGCCGGCCCAGCGGCTGTGGCCGACCTCGAAACCGCGCTGACCGACATCCTCTCCTGCTTCCGACAGGGCGACAACAACCCGATCACCCGCCTGGTGGCGCGCCGCATCGACCGGATCCTGTTCGCTGCCACCAAGGCCGACCATATCCACTCCTCGAGCCATGACCGGCTGGAGGCGGTGATGAACCGACTGGTGGCGGACGCGGCACGCAAGGCACGCTTC
Organism: Devosia sp.; assembly: GCA_016793415.1. GTDB lineage: Bacteria > Pseudomonadota > Alphaproteobacteria > Rhizobiales > Devosiaceae > Devosia_A. The sequence goes on from JAEUMC010000998.1 coordinate 7,506, forward strand.
GCCGGCGCCGAAACCCGTTCCATGGCAATCGCGGCAATCCGGGCGACGAGGGAGAGCGTCATCGAGGACGGCGGCGAGAAGCATGAGGTGATCGTCGGCACGCCGCAGGCGGGCGAGGTGCTGGATGGCACAACCTATGACGGCAAGACCGAAATCGCGCTGTTTCCCGGTGATTTGCCAGAACATCCTGATGCATTGTTCGAGGATGGCCGGCCAGTGGCTTTGAACTTCCTGCGCTTTCAGCCGCCACAGCGACTGGAGAAGAACGCCGAGGGCAACGTCGTGCTGCCACATATCCGCTTCGACCGGGCGCTCGACTACCTGATCGGGGATTGGCTCAGATGAAACCACCGTTCGCCCGCACCGTCTCATCCAACGGGGCCACGGCCGAGGAGCCGCGTCGCCCGCGCGTGTTCGAGCCGGCGCAGGCCGTCGCCCTGCCCGAGGCAATCGAACCCATCACCGATATCGACGTGCCGCTCGATGACGCAGTGCGCCCGCCAAAGCTGCTCGGCTGGGCCGGGCGGATCGCCTGGACGGCCGGCGGCATCCTGGTGTCGCTGGCATTGGGGCTCGCAGCAGAGCGGCTGATCGCCGATTTGTTTGCCGCGCAACCCTGGCTGGGCTGGGTTGCGCTGGCCGTGCTGGCGGTACTGGTGATCGCCCTGCTGGTGATCATCGTGCGCGAGGTCGCCTCGCTGAAGCGGCTGCGCGCGCTGGATCGACTTCGGCGCGCTGCGATTGCGGCGCTTATCAGCGACCGCAACAAAGACGGCGCGGCGATCACCCGCGAGTTGCTCGAGATCTATGCCCGACGGCCAGACCTGGCTCGGCCGCGTGACGAGCTTGAAACCAATGCCCGTCACGTGTTCGACGGCGCCGAGCATGTGCGGTTGGGCGAGCGCCTGCTGATGACGCCGCTCGACCTGCGGGCGCGGGCGCTAACCGCGGCTTCGGCTCGACGCGTGGCACTGGTGACGGCGGTTTCGCCGCGCGCGCTGATCGACATCGCCTTCGTCATCTTCGAAAGCGTCCGGCTGGGCGGCGACATCGCCCGGTTGTATGGCGCGCGGCCAGGCCTCATCGGTACCTGGCGGTTGATCGGCGCCATCCTCGCGCACCTGGCGGTGACTGGCGGCCTGGTGTTGACCGACGGGGTGGTCGAACAGCTGGTCGGCCAGGGGCTGGCGGCAAAACTCTCGGCCCGGCTCGGCGAAGGCGTGGTCAACGGCCTGATGACGGTACGGGTCGGCATCGCCGCCATGCGAGTGGTCCGTCCGCTGCCGTTCGAGGTGGTGAAACAGCCGATGGTCAAGGATTTTATCCCTGAGCTGGCTAACGTGCTGAATGCGGAGAAGAAGTAGGCGCGCTTCTTCGCTCCTCGCGTCCGCTCGCATCGCGAGGAGCGCCCCACATTGTCGGATTTCTCCAATCTAGCTTCCCTGCCCCTCGCTAGAACTGAGGACATCAACACGGCCAAGCGCCAATAACGGAGAGTAGAGATGTCGATCCTCAGCACCAGCAGCAAAGCCGCCGTCACCCTTGCCTTCGCGCTGCTCGCCAGCGCCTCCATTGCGGCCGAGACGATCGTGGATCTGCCGAGCGGCGTGAAGGGCACGCTCTCAACCCCTGATAGCGGCGCCACCGGCCAGGCCGTGGTGATGCTGCATGGCTTCGGCAGCTCTCGCGACGAGGTGGGCGGACTGTTCGCCCAGCAGGCCGCGGCGCTTGCCGCCGAAGGCATCGCCTCGCTCCGCATCGACTTCCGCGGCTATGGCGAAAGCACCGGCGACATGGCCGATACCACGCTCGAGGGCCTGGTCGCCGACGCCGCCGAGGCGCGGGCCTATCTCGGCGACGTCGAGGGCGTCGACGCGGCCCGGGTCGGTGTCATCGGCTACAGTTTTGGCGCCGCCGTCGCCATGCTCGAGCCCGAGGACTTCAAGTCGGTGGTGGTGTGGGGCCAGATGGGCGACCTGCAGAAGGAGTTCCACGAGTTCCTCGGCCAGGATTTCTACGACAAGGCGAAGGCAGAGGGTTCGGCCAGTGTCGATCTCGGTTGGCGCGTGGTGACGCTGAAGCAGAGCTTCTTCGACAGCCTCGCCAAGGGTGATCTCGCCGCGCGGTTCTCGGGCTATGCCGGCCCGTTCCTCACCATTGCCGGCGAAGCCGACCCAGCCACCGGCTACTTCGAGCTGTATCTGGGTCTCGCCAAGGGCAAGACCGAGGCGCTCAGCATCCCGGGCGCCGACCACATGCTCGGCGTGTTCAGCGAGCAACCGGAGATCGGCAAGCAGGTGATCGACAAGACCACCGCCTGGCTGAAGGACACGCTGTAAGCAGCGGCATCGAAGCAATGGGCCGGGTCGCACCCGGCCCATTTGCACGCACGGTGAACAGTGCGTTCGCCAGTCACATGCATGTGCCGTCTTGCGCCGCTCGGACCATAGGCACATATCCACCCCCAGTCACATTTCGTAACCAGGGGGCACCAATGTACCGGGTCGCCGTATTCGTCGGGAGCACGCGCCCGACCTCCTCCAACCTCAAGCTCGCCAAGGCGCTGGAAAAGCTGGCCGCCGGCAAGCTGGAGTTCCAGTTCATCAAGATCGACAACCTGCCGTTCTACGACGATGCGCTGTGGAACGATCCACCAGCCGAAGTGATGCGGCTGAAGCGCGAGATCGCCGCAGCGGATGCCGTGCTGTTCGTGACGCCCGAGTACAACCGCTCGATCCCTGGCATCCTCAAGAATGCCATCGACTGGCCGTCACGGCCGTTCGGCGAGAGTGTGTGGACCGATAAGCCGGGCGCCATTGCCGGCGCCACCGGTGGCGTCAGTGGCACCGCCGCCGCGCAGGTGCATCTCCGCTCGATTCTGCCGGTGGTGGGCGTGGCGCTGATGGGCCGACCCGAGATCTATTTCCAGTCGCGGCCGGGCGCGATCGACGACGATTACAACATCACCGACGAGCGGCTGAGGACCAACCTCAACATCTGGGTCGAGCGCTTCACCGACTGGATCGGCATGTTCGCCAAGCCGCAGCAGGCGGTGGAAGAAATCGAGCGCAAGAGCGCCTAGAGCTTCTGCTGAAGGCGCTCCTGGCGCCTTCACACAAGAGTCGCATCAGCGGGCTACCCGTTCCCTTATCCGGCACGTCGCCGGCGATATGGAGATGCGCGATGCCCAACTATCTCTTGGCCTACCATGGCGGGGGCGAACCCGAGAGCGAAGCGGCGCAGGCGGCAGTGATGCTGGCCTGGAACGAGTGGCTTGAGGCAACCGGCGAAGCGATGCTGGACCTCGGCAGCCCGGTCGGCGCGACGATGACCGTCGGCCCTGACGGCTCGGTGGGCCCGGCTCCCTCCGATCCGATCAGTGGCTACTCGATCATCGAGGCCGACGACATGGACGCCGCTCTCGCGATCGCCAAAGGCTGCCCGGTGCTGGCCGACGGCGGCAGCGTCGAAGTCTCCGAACTCGTCGACATGGAGTTTGACGACGAGGACGATGATGACGACGAGGATGAAGACGAAGACGATTGAAACCCGCTGGTGATCGCGGCGCGCCCCCAAGCGGCGCCGCGACCACCAGGGGCTCTCACTCGGCGTTGAGCGGGTGCAGCCGCGCCTTGCCGCCGAGGATCAGGAAAGCCGCAACGCCCAACGCGCCATAGATCACGATAAGCGCCAGGATGTCGCCCCAGTTGGGCTTCAGCACCATCAACGCGACGATGGCGATGATGCTGGCATAGTCGACCATGGCGATGCGAATCATCCGGCTGCCGAACACGGCCGCCTCGGCGATCTTGCCAGCGGCGATGAGCTTGGCCGCCTCTTCGCCCATCGGCCTGAGGAAGAAGTGACCGCCGACGAAACTGGCCAGCGCGCCGAGCAGGCCGAGGATCACCCAGGCCTCACCCCAGAGGCTCCCAAGCAGCACGATGACGAGGCCGAACAGCAGCGTCAGGCCCGAGGCGGGCAGGAACCATAGCAGGGCCAGGCTGCCGAGGCTGCCGGTGACCCGCATCAGACTCTCATCATCGCCCTGGCGCATCGCCAGGATGGCCTGCAGCAGCATGACCGCGCCACCGCCGAACCAGGCCATGGCCGCCAGCACATGCAGAAACTTGAAGATTGTATAGAAGTCCATCGATCCCTCGCGTGCCCCCCGCGAAGGCGCGCTGGGTAGGTCGGCGTGGGTGAACCGGGGATGAATGGGCTTCGGGATTGCTGCCCCACCCCCTCCCGCCCTCCCCCATCAAGGGGGAGGTGTGGCATCGAGTTTGTGGCGCGATCGTGCCCTCCGCACCGGCGGGCACCTCCCCCGTGATGGGGGAGGATGGGAGGGGGTGGAGCCCGGCGCACAGCGGGTCGAATGCCCCTCTTGCGAAAACCAAGGACCTAGCTGCCCCAAGCCCAAGTTTTCGCTTTCTCCCCCGCAAGGGGGGAGATGAGCTGTGGCACTATCCTGCTCGAGTGACCGATTCCCCCAGGTACGCGCGATGAACCTCAAACTGGCAGCCCTCTGTGCGGCAATCCTCTGGGGCTTCACCTACATCATCACCACCACCATGCTGCCGCATAACCCGATCTTCATCGGTTCGGTGCGGGCGCTGGGTGGCGGGCTGCTGCTGCTGGCCTTCGCGCGGCAGATGGTGCCGCAGGGCTACTGGCCGAAACTGATCGTGTTAGGCAGCCTGAATTTCGGGGCGTTCTTCGCGCTGCTGTTCGTCTCGGCCATCCGGCTGCCCGGAGGTGTCGCCGGCACCTTCCAGACACTGGGGC
>JAEUMC010000031.1 GCA_016793415.1 Devosia sp.
CGCTGACCAGCAGCAGATAGGGCAACGGTTGCCCGAGCGCCACGGCGAGGACGATGGCCGCCAGCGCCGCGAGGATCGAACTGAGCGACACGATCCGCGATATGGCCAGCGCCACGCCGAACACACTTAGCGCGCCGAGGCCAATCGGCCACGACAGCGCCAGCACCACGCCCAATCCCGTGGCCACGGACTTGCCGCCGGAAAACCCCAGCCAGATTGATCGGCTGTGTCCGAGGAGCGCGGCAAGACCGGCGCAGCTCCTCGCCCAGGGCAGCATCGTCTGCAGCTCGAGCCCGTCGGGCGGTACAGTGGAGAACAGCCATTGGGTGAGCCAGCCGGCCAGACCGACCGCCGCCGCGCCCTTCAGCACGTCTACGAGGAACACTGCCAGCGCCGGCCCTTTGCCGAGCGTGCGCAGCACATTGGTCGCGCCGGTCGAGCCTGAACCATGCTGCCGAATATCGATGCCCTTGAGCCTGCCGGCGAGGTAGCCGCTGGGGGTTGCGCCAAGCAGATAGGCGACTGCCAGTCCAGCCGCACTCGCCACCCAGAAAGCCGACTGATCCACTGCGACGCTCCAATTCGCCGCCATCATCGCCGCTCAGCTGCCCCCAGCGCAACTCCATTGGCGACACCCCGAGCCTGCTGACAGGCTCTGTCAGCAGACCTCCCGCATTGATCTCCACGTTCAATGTGGAGACGAATGCATGACCCCTTTCACCATCGCCGTTGCCGAGGCCGAGATCGCCGACCTCAGGAGCCGGCTGCAGCACGCTCGCTTCCCCGACGAAGTCGAGGATGCCGGCTGGGACTACGGCACCAGCGTGCCCTTCCTGCGCCGCTTCGTCGACTACTGGGGCAATGAATTCGACTGGCGGGCCGCTGAGGCTCGGCTCAATGGCTATCCGCAGTTCACCGAGCTGGTCGATGGCGAGACGGTGCATTTCGTCCATATGCGCGGCAAGGGCGCCAACCCGGTGCCGCTGCTGCTCGCCAATGGCTGGCCGAGCAACTTCGTCGAGCTTTTGCCATTGGTCGAGCGGCTGACCGCCGAGGTTGATGGCGCTTCGTTCGATGTGATCATCCCCTCGCTGCCCGGCTACGGCTTTTCCAGCCGGCCCCGAAAAAAGGGCATGAACCTGACGCAGATCGGGCATCTCTGGGCCAAGCTCATGCAGCAACTGGGCTATTCCCGTTTCCTCGTGTCGGGCTCGGACCTCGGCGGCGGCGCAGTGCTGGGGCTGGTGCGTCATTACCCGGAGCGCCTGCTCGGCGCCCATTACTGCAACGTATTTTCAGGCTATCCGCGGCCGCCTGAGCTTACGGCGGAGGAAGTCGAGTACTTCAAGCGGGTCGACTACTCCGGTTTTGTCGAGGGCGCCTACGCGCTGCTGCACGGCACCAAGCCGACCTCGCTGGCGGTAGGGCTCAACGATTCGCCTGCCGGCCTTGCCGCGTGGATCATCGAGAAGTTCCACCACTGGGGCCATACCGGTGGCGACGTCGAGAGCGTCTTCCCATTCGAGACGCTGGCGACGCTGCTCTCGATCTATTGGTTCACCGAAACCATCGGCTCCTCGGTCCGGCTCTACAAGGAAGCCTTTGCCGACCAGGAACTGCTCGCGCCCATGCCCCCGCACGGCGTGTTGCAAGGCGTGCTGGTCCCCGCCGAAAGCGACCTGCCGGCGCCACGGGCCTGGGGCGAAAGGAACCTGCAGAACCTCATCCACTGGAACGAGGCGCGACAGGGCGGACATTTTCCGGCGCTGGAAGTCCCCGATGTGCTGGCCGACGACATCCGGGCGTTTCAGCGCGAGATTGCCCGGCGCCGCTAGCGCTTCAAGTCCGAGGTGGCCGTCAGCCCGGCCACCTCGTTTGCCGCACGCTCCACCACGGCCACGTCGGTGCGGTAGAACCAGAAGCGGCCGCGCTTTTCCAGCACCAGCAGGCCGGATTTCCTCAGCACCTTGAGATGCTCGGAGACACTCGCCAGCGATAGTTCGGAGAGCGCGGCGAGCTCACCGGCCGCCTTCGCCTCGTCCCTGCAGGCAGCAATGAAGGCCCGCCGGTCGGGGTGCGACAGGGCGCGCAGCACTTCGTCGAGGTCGAAACCGTCGATGACAGTCAGCCCTGGATCAGGGTGAGGAGGTTCCCCGCCGGGTCGCGGACTTGCGCCTTCTTCACCCAGCCGTTGTCGACCACCGGCATGGCGATGGCGCCGCCTTTGGCTTCGGCCGCTTCAAGCGCCTTGCCGAGGTCGGGCACCACGATGCCGAGGGTGAGCGAGGCGGTTTCCGCCTCGACCAATGCACCGTCAGGTCCGCCCTCGGGCGTCGCCACCATGCCGTAGCCCGGGCCGCGCGGCGTGATCTGCCAGCCGAGCACCCCGGAGTAAAAGCCCTGCAGCGCGCCAAAATCCGGGCCGGCGATATCGAAATGGCCGATGCCGTTGAGGCTGTGCGGTTTGCCGCCCATCGCAGATCTCCTGTCGTTTGTCGCACTTTATTTCGGAATATCCCGAAATGTCAATCGCTGCTGACAGGCTCTGGCAGCAGTGGCCTCGCATGGTGCGGCAGGCTAGAACGAAGGACCCGAGGAGATGCTTGCTTGGACAAGACCGAACGCCTGTTTTCCGTCATGGATGCGCTGCGCCGCCACCGCCGTCCGGTCACTGCGGCAGCCTTGGCCGAGGAGCAGGGCGTCTCCGTCCGCACTCTCTATCGCGACGTGCAGACGCTCATCGGGCTGGGCGCGCCGATCGATGGCGAGGCCGGGGTGGGCTACATGCTGAGACCCGGGTTCTTCCTGCCGCCGCTGATGTTCACCCCCGAGGAACTCGAGGCCCTGGTGCTGGGTGGCCGCTGGGTAGAGGCGCAGCCCGATGCGGGCCTCGCCGGCGCCGCCAAGAACGCTCTCGCCAAGATCGCCACCGCCTCGCCGGACGACCTGCGCGACCGCATCAAGGATACCGGCTTGTGGCCGGTGCTGATGCGCGGGCCGCAGGAGCCGACGCCGGTGCTGGGGCTGGTGCGCGCCGCGATGCGCAACGAGAAGGCGCTGCATATCGGCTATGCCGACGAGAGCGGCAGGCACTCCGAGCGCGACATCTGGCCGGTGCAGCTCGCCTACTACGAGGGCAAGCAGATCGTCGCCGGCTGGTGCTGCATGCGCGAAGCCTTCCGTAATTTCCGCACCGATCGCATCGTCTCGGCCGCCGAGACCGAGCAGCGCTACGGTCGCCGCCGCCTGCAGCTGGCCAAGGAATGGCGCGAGGAATGGGCCCGCCTGCATCCGGATTGGGCGAGCCAGCCGGGGCCGTAAGGCCAGCCTCAGCGAAACTCGTCGCGAAAGATCCGACGCAGTTCGTCGTGAAGCCGGCGGACGGCCGGGACCTCGAGCCGGCTGGGGCGCGCCAGCAGCCAGACCGGTCGATCCGGCGGCGCCGGTTTCAGCGCCACCTCGAGCAGCTGCCCGCCCGCCGGTACGAGAAAGCGCGGCAGCAGGGCGACACCCGCCCCGGCTTCGGCGGCGGCGAGTTGGCCGGTCTGACTGTTGAGCCGCAGCGCCACCTCACGGCCCGGAAACCTTGCCCAGAACCATTGCCATTCCTCAGGCTGGTCACGCTCGGGCGGTGCAATGACGCTGGCGGTTTCGGCGACGTCGGGCCGGCGAAACAGCCCATAGGAGATGGTGCCGAGGCGACGGCCGATAGCCGTCGAATTGGGCTCGGGTTCGCCCAGCCGGATGGCGAGGTCGGCCTCGGCCCGGGCCAGGCTGGCGCGCCGCGTTTCCATGGTGAGATCGAGTTCGATGCCGAGCGCCGCCAGCCGGGGCGCGAGGCGCGGCACGAGGAAGCGATCGCCCAGGGTGCGGGCCACGCTGAGCCGGACGACCGGGCGCCGGCGCGGTCCCTCGAGGCTGTCGGCCAGCGCCGACGAGGACACCGCCATCTGCCGGGCATGGGCCAGCACATGCGCGCCGCGCTGGGTGAGCACGTAACCGGTGCCGCGCTCGAACAGCGGCTCGCCGAGCACGCTTTCGAGCCGGGCGAGCCACCGCGCCACGGTGACATGCGAGGTGCCCAGCTGACGTGCTGCCGCCGATAGCGTGCCATGCTCGGCGAGCGCTGCGAAATGGCGCAGGTCCTCCCAGTCAGGTGTTCGATTTCGTACAGCCATTGTCGAACAATGGCGCATTTCCGTACGACCTGCAAAGGCGCATGGTTCGGCTCGAAGGAGACCGACATGACCAGTATCCGGGTTGCGAGCGTGCAGTTCTGCCACCGGGCCAACGACAAGCACTACAATCTGGGGGTGATCGAGGGGTTCGCGACAAAGGCAGCGCGTCAGGGCGCCGCCTTCGTGGCGTTTCCCGAGATGTGCATCACCGGCTACTGGCACGTGCCGGGACTGCCGGGCGATCAGGTCAGGGCGCTGGCCGAGGAGGTGGCGACCGGTCCATCCCTCGCGCGGATCCGCGCGATGGCGGAGCGGCTGCAGCTCGGCATCGGCGTCGGCCTGATCGAGCGGGACGGCGACAGGCTCTACAACGCCTATGTCGTGGTGCTGCCCGATGGCACGCTCCACACCCA
>JAEUMC010000056.1 GCA_016793415.1 Devosia sp.
ACCCTCTCCCCAGAGGGGCGAGGGGACGCACCTTGCACCGGCCGTGCCACAACGCCCCCTCGCCCCTTTGGGGAGAGGGCTGGGGTGAGGGGCGCCAAGCGCACAGATCCTCGAAGTCGACTGCCCCTACCCCGGCAACCCGGGCAACAGCTTCGCCAGTGTGATCGGAAAATCCCGCACCCGCACGCCGGTGGCGTTGTACACCGCGTTGGCCACCGACCCGCCGGTGCCGCCCGCCCCCAGTTCACCGATCCCCTTCACCCCCAGGTGGTTGGCCTTGTCGTCAAAATCCTCGAGCATGATGGCGTCGATGGCGGGGATGTCGGCATGGGTCGGGATCAGGTACTCGGCGAAATCGCCGTTGACCCAGTGGCCGTGCCGCGGGTCGAGCGCGCCGGCCTCCTGCAGCGCGGCGCTCACCCCCCAGATCATGCCGCCGATCAGCTGCGAACGCGCCGTCTTGGCGTTGAGGATGCGGCCGGCGGCGAACACGCCGAGCATCCGCCTCAGCCGCACTTCGCCGGTGTCGATATCCACCCCGACTTCGGCGAACGATGCGCCATAGGTGTATTGCGCGTGCGTGCGGTAGTTCGGATCGTCCTTGTTATCGAGCGTCTTGCCGGTGGCTTCGAGCCCCTCGGGGAAGTGCCGGCGCACCTCGGCGAAGATGTCGTTGTAGCTCACCCCCGCCACCGCCGCGATGCGCTGGCGCAGCAACCCGCAGGCCCGATCGGCGGCGACGGTGGTGTTCGCCGCACCCCACGAGCCACCGGCGCCGTTCCCCTTGGGGTGCCTGGTATGCGCCAGTTCCACCTTGATCTGCGACATCGGCACGCCCAGCGCCTCGGCCACCACCTGCGCGACGATGGTGTAGGTGCCGGTGCCGATATCGGTCATGTCGGAACGGACGATCACCAGACCATCCGGCTCGATCCGCACCAGCACCTCGGCCGAAGTCTGGTAGTGCCCGCGCATCGAGGAGGCGACGCCATAACCGATCAGCCAGCGCCCATCGCGGCGGCTCGCCGGCCGGGTCGGCCGATCGCGCCAGCCGAACTGCTCGGCTCCCTCGCGCAGGCAATCGGCGAGGCGCCGGCTGCTCAGCGGCAGCCGCTTGTCGGGATCGACATGGGTGTCATTCCTCAGCCGCAGTTCGACCGGATCGATCCCGAGCTTTTCGGCCAGCTCGTCCATCGCCGATTCCAGCACCATCAGCCCGGGCAATTCACCCGGACCGCGCACCGGCTCGCCCGGCTGCACGTCGAGCGCCTGGTGTGCCTGCCGGGTCAGCCGGTTGGGCGAGGCGTAGAGGGCCTTGCCAACCGACGACACCCCTTCGTCCCAGGCATCGTCGGTGCGCACCTGGATCAGCGCATCATGGCCGAGCGCGGTCAGCCGTCCATCGGGCGTCGCGGCGAGCCGCACCCGGCTGATCGAGGCCGGCCGATGCCCGACCAGGGTGAAGATCTGCCGCCGGGTCAGCATCAGCTTCACCGGCTGGTTCAGCGCCATGCTGGCGAGCGAGGCCAGCACCGCCTCGCAATGCAGCACGATCTTCGAGCCGAAGCCGCCGCCGACATAGGCGCTGTCGATGCTGATCAGGCTCGGGTCGATCCGGAGCGTCTTGCCAAGCCCAGTGGCCAACTGGTTGACCATCTGCGCGGTGAGGAAAAGGTGCAGGCGCCCGTCGCGCCAATCGGCGATACAGGCATGCAGCTCCATCGGCTGCGAGAAATGGTAGGGCGTGGTGTAGGTTTCCTCCACCGTTACCAGCCCGTCGCGCATCGCCTGGTCGATATCGCCCGCCCGCGACGGCCGCCGCCACTTGAGGTCCGGCCCGAACCCGCCAAGTGCGAACGCCCCCGGCTCGACTTCGTATTCGGCGGCGATCAGCCCGGCCGCCGCCCGCGCTTCCTCGAAGCTCTCGGCCACCACGAAGGCGATCGGCATGCCGTAATAGGCGATGCGGTCGCTGGCGAGCTCCGGCCGCGTCCGGTCCATCATGTCGCCTTCGACACCTTCGGCCGGCCCCTGCTCCGGCGCATTCTGATGCGTCCACACCAGCCGCACACCCGGCGCCGCCGTGGCATCCGCGGTGTCGATCCGCGCGACCCGGCCCTTGCCGATGCCGGCGCCGAGGATGAAGCCGTGTAATGTCGGCCCGGCCTCCTGCCGCTCGACCGAATAGGCGGCCCGCCCGGTGACCTTGATCGGCCCATCGGTGCGGCTGATCCCCTGCCCGATCATGGCCGGACCTCCGCCGCCTGGGCCAGCGTCGCCTTGAGCGTCCGCCGCGCCAGCGGCAGCTTGTAGGCATTGTCCCCGGTAGGTGTCGCCCCTGCCAGCGCCAGGTCCGCCGCAAGGTCGGCGTCGGTTCCCCCCTCCGCCGCCGTAACCCGCCAGGGTTTTGCCGCCAGCCCGCCAAACGCCAGCCGCACGATCTCGCCCTCCCGCGCCACCAGCGCGACCGTGAGGTTGGCAAAGGCATAGGAAGCGCGCTCCCGCACCTTGCGATAGAGCTGCACGCCGCCGACCGGCGCCGGCAGCACCGCCGCCGTGATCAGTTCGCCCGGCTCGAGCGCCGTCTCGATGTCAGGCGTATCCCCCGGCAGCCGGTGAAACTCGGCAATCGGGATCGACCTCGTCTTGCCGCCTGCCCCCACCGTCTCGACCGTCGCGTCGAGCGCCCGAAGCGCCACGCACATGTCGGAAGGGTGGGTGGCGATACAGGCATCGCTCACCCCGAGCACCGCGAGGTTGTGGGTCAGGCCGCCGATCGCCGCGCAGCCCGAGCCGGGGCGCCGCTTATTGCAGGGCATGTCGGTATTGTAGAAATACGGGCACCTCGTGCGCTGCATCAGGTTGCCCGCCGTGGTCGCCTTGTTGCGCAACTGCCCCGAGGCACCCGAGACCAGCGCGCGAGAGAGCACCGCATAGTCGCGCCGCACCCGCAGGTCGGCGGCCAGGTCGGCATTGCGCACCAGCGCCCCGATGCGCAGTCCGCCCTCCGCCGTCGGCTCGATCGTATCGAGCCCCAGCCGGTTGACGTCGATCAGGTGCGCGGGCGCCTCGATGCCGAGCTTCATCAGGTCGAGCAGGTTGGTGCCACCGGCGATGAACCGCGCCCCCGGTCGCGCCGCCGCTGCCTCCACCGCCTCGGCCGGGCTCGTCACCCGCTCGTAGCTGAACGGCTTCATGCGCCCTCCCCCAGGTAGTCGCGGATTGCCGCGATGATGTTGGGATAGGCGGCGCAGCGGCAGAGATTGCCGCTCATCCGCTCGCGGATTTCTGCATCACTCAGCGGGATCGGCGCTTCGAGATCGCCGGTGACATGGCTCGGCACGCCAGCCCGGATTTCCTCGATCACCGCCAGCGACGAGAGGATCTGCCCCGGCGTGCAATAGCCGCACTGGAAGCCGTCATGCTCGACAAACGCTGCCTGCATCGGATGCAGTGCTTCGGGCGTTCCAAGCCCCTCGATGGTCGCAATCGCGTCGCCCTCGTGCATCA
>JAEUMC010000078.1 GCA_016793415.1 Devosia sp.
GAAATAGAGCGCAAAGGTCAGCCCCTGCGCGCCCGAGAAGGCAACATTTTTGAAGTGGTAGAGCGGCAGCATCGGCGCCTTGCTGCGCGCCTCCCACCAGAGGAAGGCGACCAGCGCGACGAGCCCGATGCCGCAATAGACGATGATATGGCTCATGACCGGCGCATTGCCGCCGCTGCCGGTGAGCCCGAGCGCGATCAGCAGCAGCGCCACGGTGATCAGTGCCCCGCCGACCAGATCGAGCCGCCGGCCGGCCTCCGGCTGGTCTGCCGGCACCTTGAAGAACAGTAGCGCCAGCGCGATACCGCCGAGCGGCAGGTTGATGGCGAACACCAGCCGCCAGCTCCAATCGCCCATGGTGGTCAGCACGAAGCCGCCGACCACCGGCCCGAGGATCGTGGTGAGCGACGAAAAGGCCGACCACAGCCCGATGGCCTTGCCGCGCTCCTCGCGCGGATAGGCCTTGGCGATGATGGCAAGGCTGCCCGGCACCATCAGCGCCGCGCCCAGCCCCTGCACCGCCCGGGCGATGATCAGGAATGTGGGGTTGGGCGCCACGGCGCAGACCAGCGACGCCGCAACGAACAGCACGATGCCGAGCGCAAAGACGTTCCTGAGCCCGAACCGATCGCCCGCCGCACCGCCGATCAGCAGCAGGGAGGCGAGAAACAGCATGTAGGCGTTGGAGATCCACTGCGCATCGGCGAGGCTGGCGCCCAGATTGGCGCGGATCGCCGGGGTGGCGATCGACAGCACCGAGCCATCGATGAACCCCATCGAGGAGGCGAGGATGGCCGCGACCAGCACATAGATGCGGCTCTCGGCCGGACAGAAGGTGGCCGGCGCGGCACTCGATTTGACGTCGTTCATCCCGGGATCCTCGAAGCGCTGAGGCGCGGAGCCTACGCCTTCTCGATCCACACGGCGAGTTCGTTGCCGCCAGGCTCGCGGAAGTGAAAGCGGCGTCCGCCGGGGAAATCGAATGCCGGCCTGGTGATCACCCCGCCGGCCGCCAGCACCTCGCGCTCCGCCAGTTCCAGGTCCTCGGTGCGGATCACCGCCAGGGGCTTCTCGGTCCGCCCTTCGCTCGAGTCGATGCCGGCGTCGATCCCCGCGTCATCGATCCCTTCATAGGATGGGCCATAGCTGGTGAAGCTCCAGCCGAACGCTTCGGCGAAGAAGCGATGACTCTCGAGCGTGCTGCTGGATGGAAACTCCAGATAGTCGATCTGGTAGTGCTGCTTCATTGTCACGACTCCCTATGTTCTCTTTTTGTTCCTATCGCATCCGGAGCGGGCAGGCAATCATCCGGAACGGAACTTACCGAGACCGGCGTTCGATCAGCTCGAGCAGCGTCGGATAGACCAGCTCGGTGCGGGCGCCCGGCATCCTGGGATCGACCAGGTCATGCGGCAAGAGGTCGGAGCGCGGCAGCACTTCCAGATCGACCGTCCGGCCCTCGGCGCGCCACGCCGCGACCAGTTGCCAGGCCAGCGCGTTGTTCACGGCGAAATCGGCATCATTGA
>JAEUMC010000089.1 GCA_016793415.1 Devosia sp.
GCCCCAGGCCACCAAACGAGGAGACCGCCGCCATGCGCTACATGATCATCGTCAAAGGCAAGGAACCGTCGCCGCCGCCGAGTTCGGAACTGCTCGCCGCGATGGGCAGGCTCAACCAGGAAATGATCGAAGCCGGCGTGCTGCTGGGCGGCGAAGGCCTGCAGCCATCAAAGAGCGGCGCCAAGGTGGTGATGCAGGGCGGCAAGCTGGTGGTGAGGGACGGTCCGTTCACCGAAGCCAAGGAGCTGATCGGCGGCTTCTGGATCATCAAGGCCGATTCGCTCGACGAAGCGCTCGGCTGGGTGAAGAAGATCCCGATGTGGAGCGAGGGCGAGGAAGTGGAAGTCCGCCGGGTGTCCGAGGTCGAGGATTTCGCCTATGCCCATGACGAGGTCGCGGGCGAGACGCTGGATCGGGAAAAAGCGCAGCGCGACAGCGGTGTGTGGCCGGAGCAGCGCTAGAGCGGGTTAAGCCGGCAACACGGTCCGGCGGTCGGCGACTTCGGGGCAGCCTTGCCCCGAAGTCTCGGTCTCGACCCTGCCCGCGCGGGGCGCGAACAGGGCAGCAAGCCGGCGCCACAGCGACGGCTTCTCCCACAGGCCGGCATCCGGCTGCGCCTCCCACGGCGCTTCACCGGCCCGGCGGGCGAAATCTTCGCCCCAGTGCTGCTTGTAGGCTTGCTCATAGAGATAGCTGGCGGGAATCATCACAAGTCTCCTTTCGACTTGAACCGATTCAATCGAACGTCTTGAATCGGTTCAATAATAGGCTGGGACGAAGCGGAGTCAAGCGAATTTTGAACCGATACAAAAGCGTGCTATATGAGAAGGACTTGGCTAGGATGGTTGCGGGAGCAACATCCCCTCGAAACTGGAAAGGTACGGATGGCACGCGATCTGGTGCGCTTGAGCGACGTGGCAAAGGCTGCCGGGGTGTCCCAGGGCACCGCGTCTAACGTCTTCAGCCGACCCGACCTGGTGCGACCGGAAGTGCGCGAGCGGGTGCACAAGACCGCGAGGGAGCTCGGCTATGCCGGGCCCGACCCGCGCGGCCGGCTGCTCAGGGCCGGCAAATCCAACGCCATCGGCGTCGCCACCGCCGAACCGCTTTCGTATTTCTTCGAGGATCCGTTTGCGCGCGTCCTGATGCAGGGCATCTCGGAGGCCTGTGACGCGCGCGGCGCAGGGCTGGCGCTGGTGTCGGCCCGCAACAGCGAGCGGCTCAGCTGGAACATCCAGAGCGCGCTGGTCGACGGCTTTGTGCTGCTCTGCATCGAAAACGGCGAGAAGCTGGTGGAGCTAACGCGCGAGCGGCAGCTGCCGTTCGTGGCGCTGGCGCTCGGCAAGCCCGACGACACCATCTCGGCGATCGGTGTCGACGATTATGCCGGCGCACAGATGGCAGCCCGGCACCTGGCGCAGCTCGGCCATCGCCGTTTCGGCATTCTTGCCATCGAGTTCGACGAGGCGCACGAGGGCCCGGTGAACGGCGCAGCGATCGCCGGAGCCACCTACTCCACCGCCCGCGACCGCGCCTATGGCTATTTCGAGGAGCTGGCGCTTTACGGCATCGATCGCGAGACCATTCCGATCTACGAGACCCGCAGCACTGCCGACAGCGTCAGGCGCGGCCTCGACCACATCCTTTCGGGCGCCGAACCACCCACCGCCATTCTCGCCATGTCGGACCGGGTCGCCATGTTCGCGCTCGAAATGCTTGCAGAGCGGGGTTTCCGCGTGCCGCAGGACATTTCGGTCGTCGGCTTCGACGGCGTGCCGGAAGCAGCCACCGTCAATCCACCGCTCACCACCGTGGTGCAACCGATCGCCGAGATCGGCCGCCGCGCCGTCAAGACCATCCTCGAGCACGACGGGAGCGTGCATCGCGAAAGCCTGCCGCTCGAGCTCATGGTGCGAAACAGCACCGCCGGCCCAGGCGCGTGATCGTGACTTGATCGCGGGGCACACAGCCCCCAGATTTCAACCATGCGCACCCTGCTCGCCACCTTTGCCGTCATCGCCCTCAGTTCGGGGGCTAACGCCTATTGTGGTCCGGTGCCGGACATTGCCAAGGATGGCTACCAGGGCAATGATCTCCAGCGCACGCTGTGCCTGCAGAACGAGCTGGCGCAAGCGACAGAGGATCGGGCGATCAAGAGCGAGATCGACGCAACGCTGTCGAAACTGCAGCGCGACCTGCAGCAGCAGAAAATGCTGCAACAGCAACTGCAGATCGAGCTGATGAAGTCGCGGCCGAGCTATTTGCCGTAAAGCGGGGTGAGTCCCCCAGCCACCGGCGGTAGCGGCACGAGCCGCGTTACTCCGCCGCCGCCCGCGGGAACTCTTCCAGCGCCGCCATCTCGTCGCTCATCCGGTCCGGCCGGTACGGCCGCAGCGGCGCCTTGGCAACCTGGTTGCGGCCGCTTTGCTTGGCCTTGTAGAGCGCCTGATCGGCGGCCTGCAGCAGATCGGTGACGCTTTGCGACGTGTGCGGCACCGAGGCGACGCCGAACGAGGCCGAGATGTCGGCGCCGTGGGTGCTGCTCAACTCCTCGATCCTCAATCGCAGCAGCTCTGCCTTGTCGGCGGCCCGCTCCAGCGGGCAGTCAGGCAGAATCACCACCAGTTCTTCGCCGCCGAACCGACAGACGATATCGGTTTCGCGCAGCGAGCCGGTCAGGGTCAGCGCCGCGTCGCGCAGCACCTGGTCGCCGAAGCTATGGCCATGCTCGTCGTTGAGCCGCTTGAAATGATCGAGGTCGACCATGATCAGCGAGATTTCGCGGTTCTCGCGCTCGGCCAGCCGCACGAAGCGCTGCAGGCAATCTTCCATGTAACGGCGGTTGTAGAGCCCGGTGAGCGGATCGCGCAGCGCCTGGTTCCTGAGCTTTTCGCGCAGCGCCATGTTGGCGAGCGCCAGGCTCATGCCGTCGGCCAGGGCGGAGCCGAGCGCGGTGACATGCTCCAGCCGTTCCTCGGCGCTGACGCCGGAGGCGAACAGCTGCAGCAGGCCGACGATCTCGCCGCGGGCGATCATCGGGATCTCCAGTGAACTCTCGCTGCCGACATGGTGGGCGCAGCAGAGCTTCGTCGAGTCGCCACGGTTGAGGTGCGGCTTGCCGCGCTTCAGCGCCCAGCAGGCATTGGGGTTGATGGTCTCGGGCAGCGCGTCGTTCTCGGCGCGCGCCCAGGTGGTGGACAGCACCAGCCGGTCGCGGGAGTTGTTGAACACGTAGAGCGCGCCGGAAAAGCCCGGCACCAGCTCCACCGCCGTCGCCTTCAACACCGCATTGGCGTCGGCATGATCCGAGGCGCTCTGCAGTACGTCGGCCATCTCGAACAGCCGCGCCACCTGCTGGCGCGCCTTGTCCGCCGTCTCGACCGCCGCGGCGCGGCC
>JAEUMC010000105.1 GCA_016793415.1 Devosia sp.
GCCGGACAACACGAGGCATCCCCATGGTCGATCCTATTGTCGTCGATCTGTCGCGCATCCAGTTCGCTGCGACAGCGATGTACCATTTCCTGTTCGTGCCCCTGACACTCGGCCTCAGCTTCGTGATGGCCATCATGGAAAGCGTCTACGTGATGACCGGGCGGGTGGTCTGGCGCAAGGCGACGCTGTTCTGGGGGGTGCTGTTCGGCATCAACTTCGCCATGGGCGTCGCCACCGGGGTGGTGATGGAATTCCAGTTCGGCATGAACTGGAGCTACTACAGCCACTATGTCGGCGACGTGTTCGGCGCGCCGCTCGCCATGGAAGGGCTGATGGCCTTCTTCCTCGAGGCGACGCTGGTCGGGCTGTTCTTCTTCGGCTGGGACCGGCTGAAACCGGTGGCGCACCTTGCCGTCACCTGGCTGGTGGCGCTGGGCGCCAACTTCTCGGCGCTGTGGATCCTCATCGCCAATGGCTGGATGCAGAACCCGGTAGGTGCTGCCTTCAACCCAGACACCATGCGCATGGAAGTCACCGACTTCATGGCGGTGCTGTTCAATCCGGTGGCGCAGGCCAAGTTCGTCCACACCGTGTCGGCCGGCTATGTCTGCGGCGCGGTGTTCGTGCTGGCCGTCAGCGCGATCTTCCTGCTCAGCGGCAAGCACCAGGAGCTGGCCAAGCGCTCGATCGTCGTCGCCGCCAGTTTCGGTCTCGCCTCGGCGCTCAGCGTGGTCGTCCTCGGTGACGAGTCGGGCTATGTGGCGACCGAACACCAGAAGATGAAGATCGCCGCCATGGAGGCGATGTACCACACCGAGCCGGCGCCCGCCGCGCTCACCCTGTTCGCCATTCCCGGCAGCGACGGACGCCCGGCCTTCGAGGTGAAGTTCCCCTGGGTGCTCGGTCTCATCACCACGCGCTCGCTCGATCGCGACCTGCCAGGCATCACCGAACTCACCGAGCATGCGGCGCTGCGCATCGCCAATGGGGTCGAAGCCTACAAGGCGCTCAACGCCATCAAGGCCGACCGCTACGACGCGACGGCGCGCGCCACGTTCGATGCCAAGAAGGCCGATCTCGGCTATGCGCTGCTGCTCAAGAAGTATCGGCCGGACGTCGAGAACGCCACCGGCGAGGAGATCGCGCAGGCGGCGCTCGATACCGTTCCCGACGTGTGGCCGCTGTTCTGGAGCTTCCGCATCATGGTGGGCACCGGCTTCTTCTTCATCGCCTTCTTCGCCCTGTGGTTCTGGAAAGCCTCGACACACCGGATCGAGAAGCCGCGCTGGCTGCTGTGGATCGCGGTGGCGGCGCTGCCGCTGCCCTGGCTCGCCATCGAGGCAGGCTGGTTCATCGCCGAGTATGGCCGGCAGCCCTGGGTGGTGGAGGGTGTGCTGCCCACCTTCTATGCCGCGTCGGGGCTCAATTTCTGGGATCTGGTCATCTCGCTGAGCTTCTTCATCCTGCTCTACACGGCGCTGCTCATCGTCATGGTCTGGCTGATGGTTCGCACCATCAAGCACGGCCCATCCGACAAGCTGAATTTCGACCAGTCGGTCGAGCCGGTCGAAACCGCAGTCATTGCCGCCAAGTAAGGACAGCACGATGAGCACCATTCCTCTCGACTATGAAACGCTGCGCATCCTGTGGTGGGCCCTGCTCGGCATCCTGTTGATCGGCTTTGCCATCATGGGCGGCCGCGATCTCGGCGTCGGCACGCTGCTGCCGTTCGTCGCCAAGACCGACGAAGAGCGGCGCGTGCTGATCAACCTCGTCGGCCCCACCTGGGAAGGTAACCAGGTGTGGCTGATCCTGGGCGGCGGCGCCATCTTCGCGGCCTGGCCGCAGCTCTATGCAGTAAGCTTTTCGGGCTTTTACATCGCGATGATCGCCATCCTCCTGGCGCTGATCATCCGGCCGGTGGGCTTCAAGTTCCGCGGCAAGGTCAGCGATCCGCGCTGGCGCGCCACCTGGGATACGGCGCTATTCATTGGTGGCTTCCTGCCCTCGCTGATCTTCGGCGTTGCCGTCGGCAACGTGTTCCTCGGGGTGCCGTTCCAGCTCGATGTCACGCAGCGCATCACCTATAGCGGCAACTTCTTCGGCCTGCTGACCCCCTTCGCCCTGCTGGCCGGGCTGGTCAGCCTCGCGATGATCGTGACGCAGGGCGC
This sequence comes from Devosia sp., assembly GCA_016793415.1. GTDB lineage: Bacteria > Pseudomonadota > Alphaproteobacteria > Rhizobiales > Devosiaceae > Devosia_A. Next base: position 2,172 of record JAEUMC010000105.1, read on the forward strand.
CACGGTGATCGCCGGCCGTACCGACGGGGAAATCGCCGAGCGGGCCCGCAAGTATGGCCGGTGGTCGGCGCTCGCCACCATCGTGCTGTTTGTGCTGGGTGGGGTGCTGGCCCTCTACGTGCTCGAGGGCTACCGGCTGATCGGTCCGCCGATGACCATCGCCCCGTCGAACCCGCTGGGCAAACAGGTGGTGCGCGAAGTGGGCGCCTGGGGCGGCAATTACGGCGCCATGCCGTGGACGATGGCGCTGCCGATCCTCGCAGTATTCGGCAGCCTCGTCGCCTGGTGGGCGCTCGGCGCGCGTGCCCGGCTGGTGGGTCTGCTCGGCTCGAGCCTCGCCATCTTCGGCATCATCGCCACCGCAGGCCTGTCGCTGTTCCCGTTCCTGTTGCCCTCTTCGATCCATCCGGAGTCGAGCCTTACGGTATGGGACGCCTCGTCGAGCCAGCTGACGCTGTTCGTGATGCTGTGCGCGGCAATCGTCTTCCTGCCGATCATCCTCGTCTACACCAGCTGGGTGTTCCGGGTGATGCGCGGTCCGGTGACGACCGAAAGCCTCGGCAAGAACCCCAACGCTTACTAGGAGCGTCAAACGATGTGGTACTTTTCCTGGATCCTCGGCGTCGGCCTCGCCTGCAGCTTCGGCATCCTCAATGCCATGTGGTTCGAGTTCCGCGAGGATACGCTGAAGTCGAACGCCAAGCCGGACGATACGCGTTCGGCCACCTGACAGCAGGTCC
>JAEUMC010000142.1 GCA_016793415.1 Devosia sp.
GCGACGGCCCGCAGTTCGTCGCGGTGGTCGCCGAGGGCAATCTGCCCGCGGCATACATCCTCGCGGTGCAAACGGGCGTGGCATCGGTCATGGGGTCAGGCCCGGTGATCGGGTTTCCGATTGTCGGCGTCAGGTTCACGCTGCTGGATGGCGCTTATCACGACGTCGACTCCTCGACCCTCGCCTTCGAGACCGCCGCTCGCGCCGGGTACTACCAGGCCATCGAGCAGGCTTGCCCGATAGTTCTCGAGCCGATCATGTGGCTCGAAGCGCTGGTGCCACAAGCCGTCGTCGGTGAGGTGATCGGCGACCTCAACGCCCGGCGAGGACGGATCGAGCGGACCGGGGCCCGGGGAGGCGACCATCTGGTCGTGGCTCTCGTCCCCCTCTCCACGATGTTCGGTTATGCCAATTCGCTGCGGGCTCTCAGTAGCGGCGCCGGCCGGTACACCATGCGGTTCAGCCATTATGCCGAAGTACCAGGCGGCGTCGACCCTGACGACCGCTTCCCGCCGGCCGTGGCAATGCGAGCCTGACTGGCGGCACACTCGCGACCGCTCGGGACCCTAGCTCTCGTCGGCCACTCTGCATCGTGACTGCGGCCCCACCCCCTCCCGAGGTGTCGGGCTGGTGGATCTGGCTGGATCGCGCCTCACGCACTGAACGGCACCTCCCCCCTTGTGGGGGAGGTCGGGAGGGGGGTGGCCCCAATCACCTAAGCCGCTACTTCCCGCTGAACTGGCTCTGCAGGCGCTTGCCCAGTTCCTGGCCGCTCATCGCCGCGCCGAAGGCATAGCCCTGAGCATATTGGCAGTTGAGCTGCTGCAGGCGCTCGATTTCCTCGATGGTCTCGACACCCTCGGCAATGACGCTGAGATCGAGTTCAGTGGCGAGCGTGATGATGGCGCGGATGATCGGCACCTGAGTGTGGCTCATGCCGGTATCGTCGCCCAGTTGCACGAAGGCGGCCGGGATCTTGATGGTATCGAACGGAAAGCGGTGCAGGTAGCTGAGCGATGAGTGCCCGGTGCCGAAATCGTCGAGCGCCAGGCGAAGGCCGAGAGCGCGGAGCGCGTTCAGCACATAGGCCGAGTGCTCAGGGTTGCTCATCACCTGGCTCTCGGTGATCTCGAGCTTCAGGTGCCGGGCGATCTGGCGGTGGTCGGAGACCAGGGCGCGCATGTCGTTAAGCAAAGACTCGGTCGCCAATTGCGCCGGCGAGAGGTTGACCGAGACGAAGAAATCCTCGGGCAGCGGCAGCGAGGCCGCCCATTCGCGGGCCTGACCGGCGGCCTGTTCGAAGGCGACGCGGCCGAGCCGCTCGATCAACCCGGTGCGCTCGGCCAGCGGCACGAACTCCTCGGGCGCCACCACGCCGCGCTGCGGGTGGTTCCAGCGCATCAGCGCTTCGCAGCCGGCGATGGTACCGGAGTGGATGTCCATGATCGGCTGGAACTGCACCGCCAGCTCGCCGTGGCGGAGGCCGCGATCGAGGTCTTCCTCGCCGGCCTTGGAATAGGCGGCGATGGAGCGAGCCGAAGCTCGGAAGGCCTCGATGCGGTCGCCGCCCAGGCGCTTGGCGTAATACATGGCGAGCTCGGCATCGCGCAGCACATCGGGCGCGGCCACCGGGTTGCCGTCATAGATGGTGACGCCGATGGATGCGGTGAGACTCAGGTCGCGCTCGCCGAAGTTGAACGGCGACTTCAGCGCCTTGCGGATCTGCTCGGCGGTTTCGGCGATCTTGCCGGCGGCCTGCTCGGAGGCAAGGATGACGCCGAACTGGTCGCCGCCGAGGCGGGCGACGGTATCGAGCGGGCGCATGACGCGAGCGACGCGACGCGAGATGGCGAGCAGCACGGAATCGGCGGCCGAGTGCCCTACCCGCTCCTCGAGCTCGGTGAAGCGATCGATATCGATGAGGAAGACGGCGGGCTTGGTGCCGTTGGGCAGGCGGGCGCGGACCAAAGCGCGCTCCAGCCGGTCGAGGAACAGCTGCTTGTTGGGGAGGCCCGTGAGGCTGTCATGCACGGCGTCGTGCAGCAGCCGCTCGCGGCTGGCGCGATCCTCGTTGACGTCCTGCAGGGTGCCGACGATGCGGTTGACCTGACCATCGCCGCCGAGCACTGGCTTCACCCGCATGCGGAAGGTACGGAAACTGCCATCATGGGCGGTGAGGCGGACGTCGGCGGAGACCTTGCCGCGGCGCAGTTCGACCAGCGTGTCGAAGGCGGTGCGGAAGCGGTCGCGATCCTCGGGGTGGACGCGATCGAGCCAGCGCTTGATCGAGCCGCGGAGCGCCCCGCGGCGCTCGCCGAGGCGGGTGCCCAGTTCATCTGAGACGGCGACGCGGTCGCGCTCGATGTTCCAGTCGTAGACGAAATCACCCGAGCCGGTGAGCGCCAGGGCGCGGCGCTCGACTTCCGAGAGCGTGCCGATCGACACCTGCCCTTCCGAGAAGGCGTGCTGCACCGAAGTGAAGCCCAGCAGCATGACGATGAGCACCAGGCCGCCGGCCACGGCGGGCTGCGCCACATCGTTCGAAACCTGCCCGGTGACCACCAGCCAGGCATAGAACAGCCAGGCGATGTAGATGATCCAGGTCGGCACCAGCAGCACGGCCCGATCGTAGCCGCGCAGCGCCAGCAGGAGGATCAGGAAGAAGCCGGTGATCCCGAGCAGCGCCAGCACCAGCCGCGCCACGGTCGCGGCGATCGAGGGCTGGAAGAAGGCAAAGCCGAACAGGGCGAGGAACACCACGACGAGGGCCAGCGCCAGATGGATGAAGCGCAGGTGCCAGCGGTGGAGGTTCAGGTAAATAAACAGGAAGCCGAACAAGGTTGTGGCGATGCCGGCCTCGGCCGCAGCGCGGAACGGCTGCATGGCGCCGTTGGAGATGCCAAGCAGTGGCCCGAGCACGCCGAAATCGACGAGCAGGTAGATCAGCACCGCCCAGGAGAAAGCGGCGGTCGCCGGGAAGATGCCGCGCCCCTTGACCACGAACATGATGGTGAGGAACACCGCGGCCAAAGCCGCGACACCAAGCACCACGCCGCGGAACAGGGTGAACGAGTTCACGTAGTCGCGGTAGGCGTCAGGTTTCCACAGGTAAAGCTCGGGCAGCGCACCGTTCGACAGTTCGGCGACGAAGGTGACGGTGGCGCCGGGATCGAGCACCACCTCGAAAACGTCGGCCTCGCGGTCGGTGAGACGCGTCGGCCTGAGGCCGGCGCTGGGGGTGAGCACCTTGATGCGCTCGGCGCCCAGATCAGGGCGGAAAACGCCCGAGCCCGGCAGACGGAAGAACGGGGCGACCAGCAGGCGCTCGAGCTGCACGTCGGAATCGTTGCGCAGCGCGAACAGCGCCCAGTTGGGATTGGTACCACCGGCCGAGGCCAGCACCTCGATGCGCCGGATGATGCCATCCTCACCGGCGGCGGTGGAGAGCTGCACCTTGCCGGCATCACCGGGAACGATATCGACCACGCCGGTGAGGTTCACGGCGTTGACGTTCTCTGGGGCGGTGATGACGTCGAAGGCGGCAGCGGGAAGGGTCCCGACCAGCGCAAACGCAATACACATCGCGAGGTAGAGGATGTGACGCATTAGCTGAAAAATGGCCCTGCCGCGGTCATGGTTGGGGAACCTAGGTAACGGGGTTTCCCCCTGGGGACAAGCATTCACCGCCGACCGTGCCTAACGGCAGCGTCATAGCGCTCTCGGGTAAGGCCGAACAGCACGTGGTCTGCCCACCTGCCGTCGATCTGGAGGTAGTGTTCGGCGTAGCCCTCTTCGGTGAATCCGTTTTTTTCAAGGACGCGGCGGCTGGCCTGATTGTCGGGCAGGAAAGCTGCGTGGATTCTGTGCAAACCCAGGGTTTCGAAGCAGTAAGGCACAACGAGGCTCACTGCCTCGGTCATGTAGCCTTGCCCGGCGAACTTGTGCCCCATCCAGTATCCGAGGTTGACGAACTGCGCGGCACGGCGCCGCACGTTGGAGAGCGTGATGCCGCCTACCAGTTCCTCGTCGCTGCGGGTGAAGATGAAGAAGGCATAGTCGGTGCCGGCCTTGGCCTCCTCACGGCCACGCCTGAGGCGCGCGGCATAGACCCGCTGGCCGAGATCCGAGTCAGTCCAGCGCGGTTCATAGGGGCGCAGGAAGTCGCGGCTGGCGCGGCGCAGATCGCGCCAGGCGGTGTAATCGGTGGCGCGCGGCGCCCTGAGGAACACGCGCTGACCCGTCAGCACCGGGGTATCGTCGCGCGCAAACCAGGTGAGCATCATGACGCCGCCGCCACGCCCTCAGTTCTTCAGCTGTGCCGCGATGTCGCGATAGTCGGGGAGCTTGGCGACCGGGCCGATGCCGGCGAGCGACACCTGGCCGGCATCGAACACCTGCCGGGCGATCTGCTTGACCCGATCGGCGGTGATGCGGTTGATCCGCTCCACTGTCTCCTGCAGCGGAATGGTGCGGCCCCACAGGATCTGCTGGCGCGCCAGTTGCCCGGCTCGCGACGACGGGCTTTCGAGCGACATCAGCAGGCCGGCGCGGATCTGGTTGCGGACCCGGATCACTTCTTCGTCGGTGATGGTCTCGGTGGCCTTGCGCAACTCGTCGAGCACCACCGGTAGCAACTCCGCCACCTCGTCCTCGCCGGTGGACGCGGCGACGCCGAAGATGCCGCTGTCGGCAAACGCCCAGTGGAAGGCGTAGACCGAGTAGCAGAGACCGCGCTTCTCGCGCACTTCCTGGAACAGCCGCGAGCTCATGCCGCCGCCGAGGATCGAGGCGAGGATCTGCACGGCATAGAAGCCGTCGGAATTGTAGGCGCGCCCTTCCATGCCGAGCACGATATGGGCCTGCTCGTGGTCGGAGACGAGGCGCTGCTCGCCGCCGACATAGGCTGCCTTGTCCGGCGGCGGGGCGCCGGTGGGCTTCAGATCGTGGAAACGGTTGTTGGCGATGTCGACCAGCGCGTCGTGATCGACGTTGCCGGCGGCGCACAACACCATGTGGTCGCCCACATAGTTGCGCTCCATATAGGCGCGGATGGAGTCCGGGCCGAAGCTGTTCACCGACTCGACGGTGCCCAGGATGGTGCGGCCGATGGCCTGATCGGGAAAGGCCGCCTGCTGGAACAGGTCGAAGACGTGATCGTCGGGGTTGTCGCGCGCGGCGCCGATCTCCTGGACGATCACCTGCTGCTCGCGATCGAGCTCGTGCTGTTCGAACTGCGAGTTCTGCAGGATATCGGAGAGGATATCGGCGGAGAGCGCCACGTCTTCCTTCAGCACGCGGGCGAAGTAGCCGGTGTGCTCCACCGAGGTCGCCGCATTGAGGTCGCCACCGACATTCTCGATGGTCGAGGCAATTTGCAGCGCGTCGCGCGTCTTGGTGCCCTTGAAGGCCATGTGCTCGAGCATATGCGAGATGCCGTGCTCGGCTTCGGTTTCGCTGCGTGAGCCGGCCTTGACCCAGATGCCCAGCGACGCGCTCTCGAGGTGCGGCATGTCGTCGGTGAGAACGGTCATGCCGTTGGGAAGCGTCGTACTCCGGACCGTCACTTATGCTCCTCCGGCACGGGAACGTGCCGCAATGAACTGCTCAACCTCGGACTGATCGTTGTTCAGCACCGTCAAGCGTTCTTCTCGTTCATAAAGATCAGACAACCACGCCGGCAGAGCCGGTTCAATGCCCGCCGCAGCCTTGACCGCCGCCGGGAATTTTGCGGGGTGCGCGGTAGCAAGCGTCACCACCGGCGCCGAGCCACCGACGAGCGCGCGCGCTACGGCGACGCCGACGGCGGTGTGCGGGTCGAGCAGATAGCCCGATCCCGCCTCTACGGCCTTGATCGTGGCGGCGGTGGCTGCCTCATCGGTGCGACCAGCGACGAA
>JAEUMC010000144.1 GCA_016793415.1 Devosia sp.
TCTTCCTGCCGATGACGCTGATCGGCGGCTGGGGCGTCACCGCGGCGGAGGTGTCGATCGCCTTCCTGCCGTTCGGCATCGCGCTGACGCTGCTCTCGCCTTATGCCGGGCGGCTCTCCGACAAGGTCGGGCCGGGCCCGATGATCACGCTGGGCGCGGTGATCGTCGCCATTGCCTTTGCGCTGCTCGGGCTCTTGGCGCCGTTGCAGAATGTCTGGCTCGGGGTGCTGCCGCTCACTATCCTGATGGGGCTGGGGATGAGCGCGGTGGTCTCGCCGCTCTCGACCGCGGTGATGACCTCGGTCGAGGATCGCGACACCGGCCTCGCTTCGGGGGTCAACAACGCGGTGGCACGCGTCGCGGGCCTTCTTGCGGTGGCGCTGATGGGCGGCGTTGCGGCCTTCGTGTTCGAACGCTCGCTGGGTGGGTTCGCCGAGCTGTCGCTGTTCTTCGGCATGCAACCCGACGCGCCGCTGGCGGCTGACGTGGAAGCGGCGCGACAGGGCGCCAACAACGCCGCCTTCGCCGCCATCGCCTACAGCAATGCCGGGCTGGCGCTGTTCTCGGCGGTGATCGCCTGGTTCACGCAGGAGAACAAGCTGAAGGCGCGCTAGCAGCTAGGAAGCGGACATTCCCGCTGCCGCGGGAATGAGCCTTTGCCTCGAAGAGACGCGCTCCGTCAGTTCAGCGACGCCACCGTCATCGGCGCGGCGTCGCGCTTCATCAGGTCGCGGATCTGCGCGATGGTCTGCTCGAAATTGCCCTCGTACTGCGCCGAGAGCGACTTGTCGCGCGGCAGCTTCACGCTGAGCGGATCGACGAAGCGGCCGTTGACCTTGATCTCGAAGTGCAGGTGCGGGCCGGTGGAGTTGCCGGTCGAGCCGACATAGCCGATGATCTGGCCCTGGCGCACGCGCACCCCCGGTTTCATCCCGTCGGCGATGCGGCTCATGTGGCCATAGCCGGTCTCGAAGCCGTTCACGTGCTTGATCTCGACCTTCTTGCCATAGCCGGAAACCCAGCCGGCTTTTTCCACCACACCGTCGCCCGAGGCGTAGATCGGCGTGCCGGTCTTGGAAGCGAGGTCGACGCCGGTATGCATGCGGCGCGACTTGAAGATCGGATGCACGCGATTGCCGAAGCGGCTGGCGAGCCGTCCGCCGCCTTGCAGCGGCCGGCGGGTGAGGAAGCGCTTTCCGGTCTCGCCGTCCGGATCGTAGAAATCCACGGTGCCGTCGTCGGTGCGGAAGCGGAACAGCTCGCGCGTCGTGGTGCCCAGCTTCAACCCGACATAGAGCAGGTCCTGGTGACCGTTGGCGTCCTTCTCGGTCTCGAGGATCTCGATCGAGTCGCCGGCGCTGATGCGTTTGGTCAGGTCGATGTCGTAGGCGAACATGGCGACGATGCGTGAGGTGATGGCATCGTCGATGTCGTGCTTGCGCGCCGTCTCCCAGATCGAGCGATAGACCGAAGGCAGGTTGTTGACGTTGATTTCCTCGGTGTCTTCTTCCGGGAATTCGATCTTGGGCGGCTCGAGGCCGAGCACGTAGCTGCCGCGGTCGGTGAGCGCGGCAGTCGCCGCGTGCTTGATCTCGCCGGTCTTGGGATCGGGGAAATAGATGCTGAGCCGGTGCGGGATCAGGGTCTGCGAATTGCGCGCCGGGCCCATCAGGATGCGCAGGCGCGCTCCGCCCGGGACGTTCGCCGAGGACAGCACGTTCTTCAGCGTCGCCGAAATCATGTCGTAGGTCTGGGCGTCGAAGCCGTTCTTGAGCAGCGGCTCCTTCAGCGAGCCGGCCTCGCGAATGGTGACGACGCGTTCGGAGCGGCCGAGTCCGGCGTCCTCGGCCAGCTTGGTCTTGGGCAACACCGAGACGTTCTCGGCGACTCCCGAGAGCCCGCCGTCGGTAACGACACCCAGGTCGCGCACGCCGGTATCGGGTTGCGCGTAGGCCAGGGCGACCTCACCTTCACCGCCACCCTCGGCAAACAGGTTTTCCACCGTCGAGCGCACGAAGTCAGAGGCGCTCTTGTCGGAAATGGCGGGCGCCGGAACGAAGCTGGCGGGCAGGGCGGCGGTCTTGATCTGCACTTCGCCTTCGACTTCGGCGCCGTAGATTTCGGGGTTAGCGACATCGTCGCCTTCGGCGACCACCGGCTGGCTGGCATCGATCATCGCCACCGGGTCGTAATCGGGGATATCGCCGGAGAGCGCCGTCGCGGCGGTGGCAAGGGTAGCGCGGACGCGCACGAACGGCTGTTTCCTGATCAGCGCGCGACCATCGACGGTCTCGCGGATCGAGGCCTCGACGATCTCGAGCTCTGATCGGGTCTTGGCCACCGGGCGGACGCGATCGCCCTTCACCTGCGAGTCGACCGCCGTCTCAGCCGGCTTGGTGATCAGCTGCAGCGCCTCATAGGCCGTGGAGAAGGTGTCCTGGCCTTCAAAGGACACATAGAGCGCGGCGCCCATCAGCAGCACCGAGGTGAGCCCGGTCATCACCGTGCCGGTCAGCCAGGCAAAGCTCAGTTCGCGGCCGTGCGGGATCTCGCCGTCGGTGGATTGCACGGTCAGTGCAGGACCGTCCTCGAAGCCACTCGCCTTGAGAAGCGCGGCGGTGCGATTGCGTTGTGCTGGGTTCAACCCTGTTCGCCTGCTGCCATTTGCCGAAGTCTGGCGTCCCCTGGGCCAGAAGCAGTGCCGCGCGCTCACGCGCAAGTCAACACACTGGCTTCAGCCTAGGTGCGAGGACAATGCGGCAAAACTAGGCCTCGGCCAGACCGGGGGATGCGCTCCGATGGATGTGCA
>JAEUMC010000210.1 GCA_016793415.1 Devosia sp.
GCAGCGGAATCTCGACGGCATCGAGATGCGGGATGAAGCTCCACAACTCCCACGGCATGTAGACCGCGAGCCGCACCTCGACCTCGACGATCTCGCCGAGCAGCCCTTTGCGCGCTGCATCGCGGATCGCCAGCATCGAGGGGGTGTAGCGCAGCTGGAAGTTGGTCGCGGCGATAATGGAGCGCTGGTCGATCGCCGCAACGATTTTGCGTGCCGTGGCGAGATCGGGGCCCACCGGCTTCTGCATCAGGGCCGCGCTGTTGGCCGGCAGCCGCTCGACCGTGCCGAGCAGCACCGCAGGCGGCAGCGCCAGGTCGAAGATCCCGTCGGTGCCGCAGGCGGCGATCGCCGCCTCGAGCGTCGGGTGCACCACCTCGACGCCGAAGTCATTGGCCAGGGCCTTGGCGGTATCGGCGTTGACGTCGAAAATGCCGGCCACCGGCAGGCCCATCTTGCGGTAGGCCGGCAGATGCCCGTCGCGCACGATGCCGCCGGCGCCGATGATGGTGATCGGCCGGGGCCGGCTCGGCATCGGCCAGACCTGTTGCAGGTTGGCAAGGTCGGCGGGAAGCGTCGTCGAGGTCATGAGGTCTCCATCACGCGCTCGCTTTCAGCGCCTCGGGCGAGGCATGGTTCGAGCGCGTCAATTATCACTGGCGATAGTTGATGTTGATATTTGATAGGAGCGCTGCTTAACTCTGTCAAGGATTGCCGGCATGCTCCGGCACCCCGCAGCGACCACCACGAGGAGGATTTCCGGCAATGGCCATCGACGGCGAAAGCAATCACCCACATGCAGCGCGGCGCCTGCGCGAGAGCTTCGGCGACAAGCTGCCGAAGGTGCGCCTGCAGCTCGATCCGGCTTTGGCCGAGGGTGAATTCGCCATCGTGGCAAAGGATGGCACCCTCGAAGTGCGCGGTGGCCCGTTCTCCGGCGTCATCTATGGCGTCGAGGAAATCATCCAGCGCTCTGCCGGCAGGCTCGATCTCGCTGCCTGGGCCGCCCCCGTCACCGGCAAGCCCGGCCTCGCCTATCGCACCTTCTGGACCTGGGACCACTCGACCAACTGGGAGCTGTCGCAGATCGGCCAGCAGGAGATCGGCGTCTTCAACCCGTTCCAGAAGCCGCCGGGCGGCTTCCTTGCCGACTACAAGCGGCTGGTGGATTTCTGCTCGATCAACCGTATCGGCGGCATCACCGTCTATGGCTTCCTGCGCGACAGCCATGGCGGCATCGAAGCGGCCAAGGAGCTCTGCCGTTACGGCAACGAGCGCGGCGTGCGCATCATCCCCGGCATCGCCATCGGCGCCTATGGCGGGGTCTATTGGGAGGGCAAGCACAAGTACAACCTTTCCACCTGGCTGAAGGCCAACCCGCAGCATGCGGCCAAGATGGAGAAGGATGTCGGCTTCCAGATTGCCGACCTGGCCTTCCCGCTCAACTTCCCGCACTCCGATTACACCGTCAGCGCCTGCCCGAGCGCCCCCGAGGTGATCGACTGGATGGAAGAGGCGGTGAGCTGGCTGGCCGAGACGTTCGAGATCGGCGGCATCAATATCGAAAGCGGCGACTATGGCGTCTGCGGCTGCGAGCGCTGCGTCGCCCGCCGCGCCAACGACGCCGAAGCGGCGCGCCGCAAGGATGACCATGGCGATTCCTGGTCGCATACCGACATGGCCGAGAATTTTCCGCGGCTCTATCGCGCCGCCAAGGCCAAACGCCCCGACCTCTGGATCTACTGCGAAATGCAGTGGGACAACCTGCTCGATCCCGTCGCGACCGAGGCGCAGCACCGGCTGCCGAAAGGCGCCATCTACCAGCACACCGCCAACCGCAGCTTCTGGAAGCGGCTGAGGACTGAGCTTCCGACCGACTATGTCGCAAGCCTCCCCACCCAGCCCAACGTGCTGCGCTGCCAGTTCGCCTGCCAGTGGAACGGCGACGAGCGCACCGAGCGCTATGCCTTCAATGCGAAAACCTTCGCCGACATGTCGGTTCGCGGCCGCGAGCTCGGCATGGAAGGCCTCACCGTCTGGGGCGAGCCGTCGGACTACTTCGCCACGGTCGAATTGAGCTACCTCGCCTTCTCGCGCTTCGGTTGGGATCCGACGCTGGGCTGGGACGCTTTCGTTGCCAATGACCTGGCGCCACGACTCGGCGGCCAGCAGCAGGCCGAGCGCTTCATCGCCATCGCCGAGGAAGTCGATGCGCACCAGACGCTGCCGGTGGCACGGCTGGAAGAATTGCAGGGCGAAGCCTTGCGGATCATGGCATTGCTTACCGGGGAGCCGGCCCGCCGCTGGCTGACGCTGGGCGAGCAGATCAGCCGCCGCCGCTATATGGGACGCTGACCACCACGATGCGCGACGCTAATGGACTTTATGCCGGGCCGATCATCGACCCGCACCACCACCTGTTCGACCGTTCGCTCGACAAGCACCCGTGGCTGCGCGGCGCCACCGGCGTACTAGCTGAGAGTTGTCTGCCGGCCG
>JAEUMC010000222.1 GCA_016793415.1 Devosia sp.
CGAGGTTCCGGACGACTACCTGATCGGCATCGTCCCCGCGTCCGATACCGGCGCCGTCGAGATGGTGCTGTGGTCGATGCTGGGCGCCCGCGGCGTCGACATGCTGGCCTGGGAATCGTTCGGCGAGGGCTGGGTCACCGACGTCCAGAAGCAGCTGAAGCTCGACAATGTCCGCGTGCTGAAGGCGCCCTATGGCGAGCTGCCGGACCTCACGACCGTCAACTTCGACAATGACGTGGTGTTCACCTGGAACGGCACCACCTCGGGCGTGCGGGTGCCGAACGCCGACTGGATCCCGGCCGACCGCAAGGGCCTCACCATCTGCGACGCGACCTCGGCCGCCTTTGCGCAGAACCTCGATTTTTCGAAGCTCGACGTCGTCACCTTCTCCTGGCAGAAGGCGCTCGGCGGTGAAGCAGCGCATGGCGTGCTGATCCTTTCGCCCCGCGCCGTCGAACGGCTCGAAACCTACAAGCCGGCCTGGCCGCTGCCCAAGCTGTTCCGCATGACCAAGGGCGGCAAGCTCATGGCCGACATCTTCGAGGGCGCCACCATCAACACCGTGTCGATGCTGTGCATTGAGGACGCGGTGGATGCGATGGAGTGGGGCAAGACCGTCGGCGGCTTGCAGGGCATGCAGGCGCGCGCCGATGCCAATGCCAAGGTGCTGGCCGATTGGGTCAAGAAGTCCGACTGGGCGGCATTCCTCGCCAAGAACGAGGCCGAGCGCTCGAACACCTCGATCTGCCTGGTGATCAAGGACCCCGAGATCACCGCGCTCAGCGATGAGGCGCAGGCGGCTTTCGCCAAGGCGATCGTCTCGCGGCTCGATAAGGCCGGCGTCGCCTATGACATCGGCGGCTATCGCGACGCCCCGACGGGCCTTCGCATCTGGGCCGGTTCGACCGTCGACACCGCCAACCTCGCGGCGCTGACCCCGTGGCTCGACTATGCCTTCGCCGCCGAGAAGGCCGCGCTGGCACAGGCCGCCGCCTGAGCTCGAAGCTTCTGGCCGCCCCGGTGGGGCGGCTTCTTCCCCGATAGTTTCATGCGGTCTGAGGTCAAACCCGGAGCCGCAACAGCATGGAGGGCGACATGCCCAAGGTTCTCGTTTCGGACAAGCTGTCGAAGACCGCGGTCCAGATCTTCAAGGACAATAATATCGACGTCGACTACCTGCCCGATCTCGGCAAGGACAAGGACAAGCTGTTCGAGGTGATCGGCCAGTATGATGGCCTCGCCATCCGCTCGGCCACCAAGGTCACCGAGAAGATCCTCAGCGCCGCCAAGAACCTGAAAGTGATCGGCCGCGCCGGCATCGGCGTCGACAATGTCGATATCCCGGCTGCCACCAAGGCCGGCATCATCGTGATGAACACCCCGTTCGGCAACTCGATCACCACCGCCGAGCATGCCATCGCCATGATGTTCGCGCTGGCCCGCCAGCTGCCCGAGGCGGATGCCTCGACCAAGGCGTCGAAGTGGGAGAAGAACCGCTTCATGGGCGTCGAAGTCACCAACAAGGTGCTCGGCCTGATCGGCGCCGGCAATATCGGTTCGATCGTCGCCGATCGGGCGCAGGGCCTCAAGATGAAGGTGGTGGCGTTCGATCCGTTCCTGACGCCGGAGCGCGCCCAGGCGATCGGGGTCGAAAAGGTCGAGCTCGACGAGCTGTTGAAGCGCGCCGATTTCATCACCCTGCACACGCCGCTGATCGATGCGACCCGCAACATCATCAATGCCGAGGCCATCGCCAAGATGAAGGACGGGGTGCGGATCATCAACTGCGCCCGCGGCGGCCTCGTCGATGAGGCGGCGCTTTACGATGCCCTGAAGTCGGGCAAGGTAGCGGGCGCCGCGTTCGACGTGTTCGTCGAGGAGCCGGCGCAGAACAACCCGCTGTTCGAACTCGACAATTTCATCGCCACCCCACACCTCGGCGCCTCGACCACCGAAGCACAGGAGAACGTGGCGCTGCAGGTGGCCGAGCAGATCTCGGCCTATCTCAACACCGGCGAGATCACCAACGCGCTGAACTTCCCCTCGATTTCGGCCGAGGAAGCGCCGCGGCTGACGCCGTGGGTGAAGCTCGCCGAAGCGCTCGGCTCGTTCGCCGGCCAGCTGACCGAGACCTCGATCAAGGGCATCCGCATCGAGTACGAGGGCAATGTCGCCGCGCTCAACACCAAGCCGATGACCGCCGCGGCGATCAATGGCGTGCTGAAGCCGCAGGTGGCGGAAGTGAACATGGTCTCGGCGCCGCAGATCGCCAAGGATCGCGGCATCAATGTCGAGATCATCACCCGCGACCAGCAGGGGGCGTATGAAGGCTATGTCCGCCTGACTGTCATCACCGAGCGGCAGGAACGCGGCATTGCCGGCACCATCTTTGCCAACGGCAAATCGCGCATCATCCAGGTCAAGGGCATCAACATGGATGCCGAGCTGACCCCCTCGATGCTCTACGTCACCAACGAGGACAAGCCGGGCCATATCGGCCGGCTCGGCACGCTCCTCGGTAACCTCGGCATCAACATCGCCAACTTCAACCTCGGCCGTGCCGAGGTGGGCGGCGACGCCATTGCGCTCTTGTCGATCGACGGCGAGGTGACGGCGGAGCAGCTCAAGGAAATCGCCGGGTTGCCGGGGGTTCGACAGGCCAAGGCCGTGGCGTTCAACTGAGCTGCAGGCTTGCGTTGAGATGGAAAGGCCGGGCGTTGCCCGGCCTTTTTTGTTTGGTCGTTCACTGGGCCGTACCCCTCCCTCCCCCTTGAGGGGAGGGATTGAGGGTGGGGGTGGTGAAGTCGGCACCGAGGTTCCCCTCACCACCCCCACCCCCACCCCTCCCCTCAAGGGGGAGGGGAGCAGGCCGGTGGTTCACCTGACTACCGCAGCGGCCGGAAGAACCTCTGCAAATCCCCCGCCAGCAGGTCCGGTTCTTCCATCGCCGGGAAGTGCCCGCCTTGGGTGAACTCGCTCCAGTGGCCGATCTGCTGCTGAGGGTCGAACAGCGGGCGGACCAGGTCGCTGGCGTTGAACACCGCGACG
>JAEUMC010000227.1 GCA_016793415.1 Devosia sp.
TCGCGCACGGCGTTGACGATGCCGCCTTCGACCTTGAAGTCGACCGCGATATTGCGGGCGTCGAGGATCAGTTCGCGACCGTGGCTGCCCAGGTCGTAGCGCTCGGGTGGCGAGAGATCGTTGCTGTCGATAGTGCTCATCTCGTCACCTCAATAGGGGTCGATGGCGTCGCGCAGGCCGTCGCCGAGCGCGTTGAAGGCGAAAACGGTGATAAGGACGAACACCACCGGGGACAATATCCACGGGTAGGAGCCGATCACCGAGAAGGTGCCGGTATCCTGCAGCATCAGGCCCCAGGAGATCAGCGGCGGCTTCACCGCAAAGCCGAGATAGCCGAGGAAGCTCTCGAGCAGCACCACTGACGGAATGGCGATGGTCACCGCGACAATCAGGTGGCTCGAAACGTTGGGCAGGATGTGCCGCACAATGATGCGCCAGTCGGACGAGCCGACCGCGACGGCGGCGCGCACATATTCGATCCGCGCCAGCGCCAGGGTCTTGGAGCGCACCTCGCGTGCCAACTGAGCCCAGCCGAGCACCGCCATGACGCCGATGACGAAGGCAATGAACACCGGCGAGGGTGCCGTCACCGGGATCAGCGAGGCGAGCGCCAGATAGAGCGGCAGTTGCGGGAAGGCGAGAACGAGGTCGACGAAGCGTTGCACCCATGCATCGAGCCGGCCGCCGATATAGCCCGAGGCAATGCCGACGAGGGTGCCGATGGTGGTGGTCAACAGCACCACGACCAGCGCGATGGTCAGCGAGATCTGAGAGCCGACGATGCCGCGCGACAGGATATCGCGGCCGAATTTGTCGGTGCCGAGGAAGTGGATCGGCCGGCCGTCGACGGCCCCGAAGAAGTGGATGTCGGCCGGAATGATGCCAAGCAGGTTGTAGCGATGGCCCTTGACGAAGAAGCCGAGCGCCGTGGGGTTGGTCTTGTCCGGTCCGGTCATCGGCTGGAAGGTGATCGGATCGAACTCACCTGTCTCGACGATGGGGTAGATGTAGGGGATCAGGCTGAAACTGCCGTCGGGGGCGCTGAACTCGACGTGGTCGGGCGGCGCAAAGGCGATCTCGGCCCGCTTGGGGTCCATCGGCGCGAAGAAATCGCCGAAGATCGCCATGGTGAGCAGCGCTACCGTCAGCACGAGCCCGATCATCCCCATGGTGGAGCGGCGGAAGCGGCGCCAGACCAGCGCGGCATAGGTCTCGTTGCCGTGGCTGAAGCGGTTGACGACCGGAGCCTCGGCTACCGGATCGGCCGGTGGCAACTGGTGCGCCGCCGGGGTCGCGAGTTCGGCACTATTGGCAGCGCCGGTTTCGGTTGTCGTGAGGGTCGGCTTGTCGGCAATGGTGCTCATTCGCGGTTCTCCCCACCCAGGCGGACGCGCGGATCGACAGCGGCAAGCAGCAGGTCGGCGATGATGTTGCCGATGATCAGCGTTGCAGCGAGGACCAGCACGAAGGTGGCGGTGACATAGACGTCGCCCACCGCCATGGAACCGACGATGGCCGGCCCGACAGTGGCAAGGCCGAAGACGATGGCGACTTCGATCTCGCCGGTGAGCATGTAGGGCAACGCCACGCCCTGGTAGGCGATCAGCGGGTGCAGTGCGTTGGGCACGGCATGCTTCATGATCACGGCGCCTTCGCTGAGGCCCTTGGCGCGAGCGGTCTCGACATACTGGCTATTGAGCACGTCGAGCAGGTTGGCCCGCATCACCCGCATGTTGTAGGCGAGCCCGCCGAAGGTAGCGATGAACACCACCGGCCAGACGTGGCTCACCAGGTTCATGAACTTGTCCCAGCTCCAGGGGGCGCCTCCGTATCGCGAGGAGAAGAAGCTTCCGAGCTCCTGCACGTTCAGCTTGAAGGCGAGGATGTAGATGATAATCAGCGCCAGCAGGAACCTCGGAACGGTCATCCCGAGGAACGAGATGATGCCGAAGGTGGTATCGACCCAGCTATATTGTCGGGTGGCGGCGATGATGCCCATGCCGATGCCGATGACCGAGGCGAAGAAGTGGCAGACCAGCGCCAACAGGATGGTGCGCGGCAGACGCTCGGTCACCACGTCGCCGACCGGCTTGTTGTAGTAGAGCGAGTGCCCGAAATCGAAGCGGGTGACGATGCCGGTGATCCAGTTGACGTACTGGACCGGCAGCGGCTCGTTGAGGCCGTTCTGCTCGCGATAAATCGCGGCCTGCTTTTCAGCTTCCTCGATGGTCGCTCCGCCCTGGTTGATGAGCATGGAGCGGATGTAGTCGCCATAGTCGCCCGGAGGGGCCTGGATGATGGCGAAAGTGACGACGCTGAGAACCAGAAGGACCGGCAAAGCGGCCAGGATTCGCGTCACGAGAAAGCGCAGCAAGTGCATATCGAAAATCTCCTCCGGCCAGGTAGCAAGGGGGCCGGAGCCCCCTTGCACGGATTCCGTCAGGTCGGGATCAGAGTTTCACCGGCCCGGCAGAGCCCGGCTCACCCGGGAGGGTGTCGGGGTGCAGTTCGTAGCCCTGCTGCTTGTCGGCAGGCACGAACACGCGTTCACGGATGATGTTGTCCTCGGCCCAGTTGAACATGAAGATCGGAGCGCCGGCCGGAATGTTGGCGAAACGCTTGTTGATGATCAGTGCACCCGGGTACTGGGTCAGACCGATACCGAAGAGGTTCTCGGTGTAGAGCTTCTGGTAGGTCTTCATCAGGTCTTGGCGCTTGGCCGCATCGTCGGTCGCGATGAACGCGTTGACGGTGTCGACCATCTCCTGCTCGAACGGCAGCAGATCCATGGTGCCGTCCTTGCCGGCACGGTGCGAGTTGGAAATCTGCGGACCGGTCGGGGCCAGGGCGACGGTGTTCTGCACCACGGCGATCAGTTCGGCGCCGTTACGAGCCACACGCCAGTCGAACTTGCCCGACTGCTCCGTCGCATCACGCTGGGTGCCGGTCAGGAAGTTGGCGATGACGCGAATACCCAGCGGCTCCATCATCGAGATGACGCCTTCGGCCAGGTTCTTGTCGGTCTGGTAGTCGGCGTTGGCGAGCACGGTGATTTCGACATCCGCCCCACCGGCGGTGCCGGCCGGGAAGTTGAGCACGCCGTTGCCGTCGGTGTCCTTGAGGCCCACCTTTTCCAGCAACGCCTTGGCGTCATCGAGCGAGTACGGATAGTACACGGTCGAGTCCTTGTCGTAGTAGGTGGTGCCGGCGTAGAGGCCGCCCGGATAGATGGCGGTGAACGGGCCCTTCACCAGGGCTTCGCCCAGGCGCTGACGGTCGAGCGCGTAGCTGATCGCCTTGCGGAAATCGGCGTTGCGGTTGAGTTCGCGAACCGCCTGCTGCCGCTCATCCGGTTCGCCCCAGCCATTGCCGGAGAGGTTCGGGTAGAGCGTGTAGCCGATGGTGCGAGCGCCGAACTGCAGGCGAGCCGGAGCGGCAGGATCGGCCGAGCGCTTCAGCGCCTCGACATAGCTTTCGGCCTGCTCGAGGTTGGAGAAGTCGCCGGTGCCGGCCACCGCCTGCACGTCGCGGTCGGCCCAGGTCGAGAGCCGGTAGTGCACTTCGTTGAGGTAGGGCAGCTGATTGCCTGCCTCGTCGACCTTCCAGTAGTAGGGATTGCGGCGCATCACGACGATATCGTCGGGACGGTACTCGACCGGCACCCAGGCGCCCATCACCGGGATGTTCATGTATTCCGGCTTGATGGCGTTCTTGTACTCGTCGTAGGTCGCGCCGGCCTTGTACTTGGGATGCAGCGGCTTGAAGATATGCGCCGGGCCCGGACAGAACGTGCCATACGCCATCTGGTAGATGTACTGCTTGGGGAAGGCGTCCTTGAAGGTCCAGACGATGGTGTAGTCGTCGATGGCTTCGAGCGTGGTGCCTTCGCCGAAGGTCTCGGGCGTGGCGCCGTTAAGCGGCGAAACGTTCGGGTCGACGATGTTGTCTTCCCAGTAAAACATGATGTCTTCAGAGGTGAACGGCACGCCGTCCGACCACTTGGCGCCTTCGATCAGGTGCATGGTCAGCTTGTGGCCGTCCTCGCTCCATTCCCAGCTCTTGGCGAGGTTGGGCATGGGCGCCAGTTCTTCGGCCTTGATCTCGAACAGCGGGCCGGTACGGGTCAGGCACTCCATGGTGCCGATATCGATGCCGCCCCAGCCCTGCGACTGGCCGGCCATGTAGTTCCAGCCTTCCGGCCTGCCGCCGATGACGTGACGCATCACGTCGCCATAGACGCCGTTGCCGTCGGGCATGTTGGCGGTCTTGAAAACCAGCGGCTCCTTGGGCAGGCGCTCGGCCACCGGCGGGAGCTTGCCCGCATCGACGAAGGCCTTGACGAAGTCTGGCTCGTGGTACTCGGACAGCGCCTTGTACTCGTAGACATCGGAGATGCCGACGAAGTTCGGGGTGCCCTGGGCATCGAATTTCGGCGGATCGGGTGGCGTGGTCGGCGGCACCGTCTGGGCCTGCGCGGCCAGCAGCGAGACGCCGAGCAGAAGACTTGCCCCGCCAAGGGCAAATAGGTGTTTACGCATGTTTCCTCCCTAGGCTCGAGACCGGCACAACACGCACCCGGCGGCAGGTCTCCAGCCCGCCACCACTTGTCCCAGCCTCAAAAGGGTAGACCTTGCCAACGGCGGGACAATCCCGTTATCTG
>JAEUMC010000246.1 GCA_016793415.1 Devosia sp.
TGTCGAGGTTCTGGGTGAGGAAATCGTACGGCGTCAGCAGCGGCCCGAAGATGGCGACGAGGATCAGGAGCACGATCGCCCCCAGGCCCAGCATGGCGATCTTGTTGGCTCTCAGCCGGTCCCAGGCGTCGGACCAGAGCCCGGCGGGCTTTTCCTCGAGTTTGGCGGCGCCGGCCGGATCGATTGCGGTCATCTGTTACTTCCTCTCGGCGGCGCGCGGATCGAGCAGCGGATAGGCGAGATCGATCACGAGGTTGGAGACCATCACCAGCGCGGAGGCGATCAGCGTCACGGCGAGGATCACCGGGTAGTCGGAACTGAGCAGCGACTGGATGGCGAGGCGGCCCAGCCCGGGCAGCCCGAACACCAGCTCGACGAACACCGCGCCGTTGACCAGGGTGATCATGATCAGCCCCAGTTGGGTCAGCACCGGCGTCAGGATGGGCCGCAGGATATGGCGGGTGACGATCTTGCCGGCCGGCAGTCCCTTGGCGCGGGCGGTTCGGACGAAATCCTCGCTCAGCACCTCGATCACCGCCGAGCGGGTCTGGCGCACGATCAGCGCGATGGGGTGCATGGAGAGCACGATCAGCGGCAGGATCACCCGCACGTCGAACAGCCCGCCCCAGCCGTAGGGCACCGTGCCGCCGGGCAGGACGAGGATCAGCAACACCATGAGGATAGGGCCGGCGACATAGGCCGGGATGGCGTAAAAGAACAGCGCCGAACCGAGAATGACGTAGTCGATCGCCCGGTTCTGGTTGAGCGCGGCGATGACGCCGAGCGGGATGGCGATGACCGTGGTCAGCACGATGGCCAGCAGCCCGAGCTGAATCGAGACCGGCGCGGCGGCCGCGATGGTGCGCGCTACCGAGCGACCGGAGGTGAGCGAGTTGCCGAAATCGAAGTGCAGCACGCGCCAGACATAATCGCCGAACTGCTCGAAGAACGGCCGATCGATCCCGGCCGCCTCGCGGATCGCCGCCAGCCGGTTGGGATCGAATGCGACGCCGCCGGGCTCGCGCAGGAAGATCAGCTTGATGGGATCGCCGGCGCCGTAAAAGGCCAGGGCGTAGACCGCGAGCAGTACCAGGAGCACTGAAGGGATCCACAGCAACAGCCGCTTGAGAGCATAGGTGAACATTGCCGGCCTCGTCGGTTGGGACCGCGCACGCGGCGCGGTCCCGCCAGTCTAACCTGGAGATCAGGTGATCTCGATGTTCCAGGGGGCGAACACCTGCCAGTCGAGGTTCTTCTCCATGCCGGCGACGTTGGCGAGCGCCCAGCGCGACATCGCTTCGATGTACCAGGGGAGAAGCTGGTAATCCTCGCGGAACAGGCGCTGGGCCTGCTGCGCCAGTTCATCGCGCCGGGGATCGTCCACCGGCAGCGGCGCCGCCTCGTCGAGCAGCTTGTCGACTTCCGGGTTGGAGTAGCCGTTCATCTTGTTCTTGGCGACGCTGGAACTGGAGTGAATGGCGGTGTGCAGGAACTCCGTCGCATCCGGAACGCGCGAGCCGGCATCGTCGCGCACGATATGCACGTCGGCAGGCTGGAAGTTATCGAGCGTCGGCTTCAGTTCGATGGCGGTGATGCCGAGGTTCTGGCGCCACTGCTCGATGGCAAACTGGGCTGCCGCCTGCTCGGCCGGCGCGATGATGCCGGCGAAGATGATGCGCGGCAGCTTGTCGGGCGAACCGTATTTGGAGGCCGCGAGGGCCGCCTTGGCCGCCTCCGGATCGTAGGGGTACGGTTCCCAGTTCGGGTCGACGCCCTTGACCCCGACAAGGATCTGCTCGGCCATCTTGTGCGGCCCCTTGGGGAAGGAGGCACGCATCATTTCAGCCCGATCGACAGCCAGGATCAGCGCCTTGCGGACATTGACGTCGTCGAACGGCGCAGTCTTGGAGTTGAAGTAGAAGTGCTGGCCGTTCGGGATCTCGGTGCCCTTGGAGAAATCGACGCCGAGGTCGTCGACGATGGTCGGGGTCACCAGCGCGGTGTGGGCATGGGCTTCGCCGCTCTTCAGCAGCGCAGTGGCGGCCACCGAGTCCTCAATGACACGTAGCTCGATGCGGCTGAGCTTCACCTTGGGCCCGAAGAAATTCTCGTTGGGCTCCCAGGCGACGGTGCCCTCGTCGAGGTTCATCGCCACCAGCTTGAACGGACCGGAGCTGATCACACCGCCTTCGGGGGTGTACCAGTCGGGGTTCTGGTTGCCGTCGGCGCTGCGCGACTGCGACACCTTGGAGATCGGCACCAGGTGGTTGGCAAGGCGCATGTAGAAGATCGGATCGGGCGCCTTGAGCGTCACCTGGATGGTGGCGTCATCGACGATCACCACGCCCGGGAGTTCGGTGCCGGTACCGGCCGACAGTTCGTCGTAGCCGACGACGCCGGCGAGCACCAGCGGCACGCGCTGGCTGGCGGTGAGCGGCATGGCGCCCATCTCCCAAGAGCCCTTCACATCCGCCGGGGTAATGGGCGAACCGTCCGAAAACACTGCCTTGGGGTCGAGCTTGAAGGTCCACTGCGTCCAGTCGGCGTTCGGCTCCCAACTGGTGAAGACGTAGGGCTGCACCTGGCCCTTGTCGTCGAAATACATCGGCGATGCCCACCACAACGAGTGCCAGCGCAGCGCGGCGCCGCCGCCGCGGTAGGGCGACCAGTTCATGTCGAACGACGGATGGATGATCTTGAACGTCTGCTGCTGCTGGGCCAGCGCGCCGCTGCCGAGCAGGCCGAATGCGGTCATGCTGACGACGACACCAGCACCGCCACGAAGCACGTCGCGGCGCGACAAGCCGCCAGTCGATTTATCGACCATGAATTCCTCCCATTTGGTCACCGCATCCTCCGGCTCCAAAGCCGCCGCGGTGATGGCGGCCGGATGATCATCATCGCAAGGACATCCTGTCAACATGTATCTTCTGTGTCGGCCGCGACAATCCGACACGACAAGATACCATGTTGATTTTTCATACTAAAATATGAGTTTGCATGCGCAAAACCCACGTGATAATGACTTTACAAGTTAGAAATGCAGGGAGTGAGAACCATGTCGCAGGCCACCGTCGAGGCCGATGGAACGATCCGCACCGCCGCGGGCGACGCCCATCGCGAGGAGACCTTTCTCCCTACCCAGGTGGCGCAGACGCATGCCTCATTCCTCCTGGCGCTCAGCAATGGCGACCTGACCTGCACCTGGTTCGGCGGCATGGAGGAAGGTAAGCCCGACGGCTCGATCTACTTCACGCGCCTGCCGGCCGGCTCCAGCCAATGGACGGCGGAAGTAAAGGTCTCGGACGACCCGGAGCGCTCCGAGCAGAACCCGGTGCTGTTCGAAGCGCCCTCGGGAGAATTGTGGCTGCTGTGGACCGGGCAGCTGTTCGGCAACCAGGCCACCGCCATCGTCCGCCGCCGCATCTCGAAAGATGGCGGCAGGAGCTGGGGGCAGATCGACACGCTGTTCGACGAAGTCGGCACCTTTATCCGGCAGCCCATGCTGGTTCTCGGCAACGGCGACTGGGTCCTGCCGATCTTTCACTGCCTGCCGGTCCCCGGCGAGGACTGGAAAGGCCAGAACGATGTCAGCGCGGTGAAGATTTCGACCGACCAGGGCAGGAGCTGGACCGAGCACGCCGTACCCGACAGCAAGGGCGCCGTGCACATGAACATCGTCGAGCGCCAGGACGGCTCGCTCGTCGCCTTCTTCCGCAGCCGCTACGCCGACAATATCCAGGTTTCCAGCTCCAGCGATCACGGGCGGAGCTGGAGCAAGCCAGTCGCCACCACGCTGCCCAACAACAACTCGTCCATCCAGGTCCGCGACCTCGGCAATGGCAGCTGGGCGCTGGTGTTCAACAATGTGGCGGCCGAACCGGCAATCCGCGCCGATGCCAAGGGCGCTCCGATCTGGGGCGTGCCGCGCACCCCGCTCTCGGTGGCGCTGTCGTTTGACGAGGGCCGGACCTGGCCCGAGATCCGCGATATCGAGCTTGCCCCCGAGCCGCCACCGGCGCTCAATCTCGACAAGCCGGATCGACGGGCCCGCGAACTGTCCTATCCGACCGTGACGGCGGACGCCGAAGGCCGCATCAACGTGGCCTATACGTGGTTCCGCCGGGCCATCAAGTTCGTCCGCTTCCGCCCCGACTGGGTGAAAGCCGCCTGAGGAGAGATATGATGGCCACGGCCAGCAAACCCATCGCCATCACCATGGGCGATCCGGCCGGCGTCGGCGCCGAGGTGATCGTCAAGGCGGCGGCCGAACTGCCCGAGGCCGTC
>JAEUMC010000425.1 GCA_016793415.1 Devosia sp.
AACTCCTCCACCGGCAGGCCCGGCGGGATGGCGGGAAGGAAGCGGGCGCGGGCCGTGCCGGGCCACAGCAACAGGCTGTTGCGGCCCCAGAACAGGCCGGAATTGAGCGCCACCGGCACCACCGGGATGTTCAGCCCCTCGTAGAGCCGGACCACTCCGTATCGATAGTCATACGGCTCGAGCGGCGCCTTGCGGGTGCCCTCGGGGAAGATGATGATCCGCGCGCCATTGGCGAGCGAGCGGCGGGCGTCCGAGAGCATCAGCGGGATAGCGTCGCCGCCTTTCGAGCGATCGACGCGGATGGTGTCGAAGGCCATCGCCGCCTGGCCGAAGAACGGGATGTCCATCAGCTCCTTCTTGGCGATGAAGGCCGGACGCTTGGCGCCTGGAAGGAGAGCGAAGATGTCCCAGTCGCTCATGTGCTTGGAAGCGATGATGCAAGGGCCGTCGGGAATGTTTTCCATACCCTGGACGTCGGTCTTGATGCCGGCCAGCCAACGCAGCGCCAGGATGTGCGAATGGATCCAGTAGAGCGCCAGGGCCCAGCCGAACCGGGTGCGCCCCCAGATGGTGCTGATGCCGACGACAATCGCCAGCACCACGGTCTGCAGGTAGAACACCGCATAGAACAGCAGCGAGCGGAGCGCCTGGCCGAGCAAAGTTGATCCTCCCCGTTTGCGTCGAAGGTGCCTGCTAGAAGGCTGAGGAACAAGCGAGAAATCGGCGCTTCGAGCATCCCCTCAGTCCCTCCTCCTTGTGAGGAGGGATCAAGGGTGGGCGTGGGCGGCAAACACCCGTCAGGAGGTCCGTTGCAGGAAGCGACGGACGGTCATGCGCGAGGTGATGGCGGTCAGCGCGGCGATCACCGGCACCACGGCGAGGATGCCGAACATGCCATCGATCCCCAGCGCGAAGCGGCCGAACAGGATGCCCAGCTGCTGGCCGGCCTCCTGCGGCACCATCGAGCCGGCGGCGACGCCGACAAGCAGGAAGAACAGCAAGGCGGCCAGCCCACCGAAAATGCCGCCGCGGAAGCCTATGGTGAGAAAGCGCCCCTGGAACTCGCCGGCGATGAAGTTGTTCGAGGCGCCGATGAAATGCAGCACATCGACGATCTCGCGGTTCGACGCCATGGTGCCGCGCGTCGCGAAGACGATGGCGAGCACGGTGGCGACGACGATCAGGGTCAGCACCAGCAGGCCCGAGGCGACGATGGTGCCGGCCATGACGTTGAGCTGCTGCCGCCAGGCGGCATGGGTATCGAGGCTGGCGCCTTTCACCGCGGCGAGGTCGCGCTGCAGCTTTGCCACATCCGCCTCGGCCGGGTCGGCCAGCTGCACCACGACGAGGCGGGGGATGTCGATGGCGGTGAGGTCGAGCCCGGCGCCCAGCCAGGGCTCCAGCAGCTTCTGGCTCTCTTCGAGGGTCAGGGCGCGGGCGGCAGCGACACCGGGCGTCGCTTCGGCGAGCGCCACCGCGGTGCGCAGGTTCGAATCCATCACCTCGCCCTCGACCGGGCGGATCTGGATGGTCATCTCGCGGCCGACATCGGAGGACCAGGCAATGGCGGATTTCTGCACCAGCACCACGCCGCCCAGCGTCACGCCCGACAGGAACGTCATGATGGCGATCAGCAG
>JAEUMC010000311.1 GCA_016793415.1 Devosia sp.
CCTTCCTCGATAAATCCGCTATCCCCGCTGTCATGCAGATCGACAATCTCCCGCCGCTTCGCGAGGTCATCGCCGCGCACGACCTGCGGGCCAAAAAGGAACTTGGGCAGAACTTTCTGCTCGATCTCAACCTGACGGCGCGCATCGCCCGTGTCGCCGGACCGCTGGACGCGGCGACGGTGATCGAGGTCGGTCCCGGTCCGGGCGGGCTGACGCGGGCGCTGCTCGCCGAGGGCGCGAGGAAGGTCATCGCCATCGAGCGGGACGAGCGCACCCTGCCGGCGCTGGCGCAAATCGCCGAGGCTTATCCAGGTCGGCTCGAAGTGATCTCGGGCGATGCACTCGAGGTCGACTATGCCGCCCTCGCCGATGGGCCGACGCGGATCGTCTCGAACCTGCCCTACAATATCGGCACCGAGCTGCTGACGCGCTGGCTGACGGTCGAGCACTGGCCTCCATTCTTCGAGAGCCTGACGCTGATGTTCCAGCGCGAAGTCGCCGAACGGATCGTCGCCAGGCCGGGTGACAACCATTACGGCCGGCTCGGAGTGCTGTGCGGCTGGCGCACGGACGCGCGTATCGCCTTCAATGTCGGGCGCGAGGCGTTCACGCCGCCACCCAAGGTCACCTCCAGCGTCGTGCACCTCAAGCCCAAGGCGACGAACGATGGTGTCGCGGTGCGCGACCTCGAGGCGGTGACGCGCGCGGCGTTCGGGCAGCGCCGAAAGATGGTGCGCCAGAGCCTCAAATCGCTGGGCGTGCCGATGGAGCCGCTGCTGGCCGCCGGAGAGCTCAGGGGCGACGAGCGCGCGGAGGTGCTGCCGGTCGACACCTTCCTGAAGCTGGCCAGGGCGCGCCGGGGATGAGCGGCGTCATCGCCATCGTCGCGGCACTGCTGGCCTTCGGCATCCCGATCGCCGTGCCGCTATTCGCGCAACGCTGGCGGACGCTCTTGATCCTGTTGCTGCTCGGGGTACTGTTCTTCAGCTGGGTGACTTTCGACCTTGCCACCCCCGACGGCATCACCCAGACACTCGGCCCCTTCACCTTCGGGCTGATGCTGTTCGGCTTCGCCGCCGGGGTGATCGCGAAGTTCGTCATGCTGGTGTCGCGGCGGTAGGTGGCCGCTCTATGGGCTGGTGGCTGTGGACCCCGGATGCGCGGAGGGCGCTGATAAGATCAGCCGCTGACGGTCGGCCGCGTCACTGCCCCGTCACCGCTAACCTCGAGCTCGGCGACCGAGACGGTGCGCTTGAGGATCGCGGCAGCCTTGACCAGCAGTGCAGTTTTGACCTCGGACGGGCTCATCTTGTCGTGGGTATTGGCCCAGACGCGCAGGGTGAGGTTATGGTCGAAGGTCTCGCGCGAGCGGATCTCGCGCAACAGCACTTTCACCTTGGCCTGGGTCCGATCGGCAAAGGTCGGATGCCGATGCATTTCGTCGATGCTGCACGCTTTGACTTCGAACGGCATGCTCAAGTCCCCCGCGAGGGTAGGTTCCGCCCAATTCCGAAGTTTCGGAACTCATGGCGCGCGAACCATCCACAGATGCCCATGGCTTATCCACAGGCAGCTATCGGAAGAGTTAAGGTGTTACCTTAACAATCTTGTTGCGCCTTGATGACGCTCGGAGGCTCGCAACCCTCGTCTCTCTTGTTAGAGAGAGTCGATCTGATCCTGCAAGTCTTTGACGAACTTATCCAATTGCAGGAAACGCGGGCGCGACAGGCGGGCCGCGGCGAGAATGGTCCTGACCCGCTGGGTCGAAACCTCGAGATCTTCGTTGACCAGCACGTAGTCGTACTCGTCGTAGTGCTCCATCTCGATGCGTGCGTTCTTCAGCCGCTTGTCGATGGTGCCGGCACTGTCCTGGGCGCGGCGCTCGAGGCGCTTCCTCAGCTCCTTGATCGAAGGCGGCAGGATGAAGATGGTCACCATGTCGGCACGGGCATGCTCGAGCAGCTGGAGCGTCCCCTGGTAGTCGATGTCGAACAGGATGTCGCGGCCCGCCGACAACCGCTCCTCCACCTTGGAGCGCGGCGTGCCGTAGAAATTGCCATGCACCTCGGCGCTCTCCAGCAACTCGCCATCCTCGCGCATGCGCTTGAAGGTCGGCACGTCGATGAAGTGGTAGTGAACTCCGTCGATCTCGTCGGTGCGGCGAGCCCGCGTCGTCACCGAGACCGAGAGCGCGATGTTGGGATCCTCGGCGAACAGGGCACGGGAAATCGACGACTTGCCCGCGCCGGAAGGCGAGGCCAGAACCAGCATCACTCCGCGACGCGGATACCCATCCATTCGTAGTTCGTCCCCTTGCACTGCGCTTGGTTCTCGGCCGCTCCGCGACCTCGCAGGCTACTCTATGTTCTGGACCTGCTCGCGGAGCTGATCGATCACGGCCTTCAAATCGAGGCCGATGGCGGTGAGCGCCACGTCGTTGGATTTGGAGCAAAGCGTATTCGCTTCGCGGTTAAATTCCTGTGACAGGAAATCGAGCTTGCGGCCGACCGGGCCACCGCCTGCGATGAGCTGGCGGGCCGCGGCGATGTGGGCGCCCAGCCGGTCGAGCTCCTCGCGGATATCGGCCTTGGTGGCGAGCAGCACCGCTTCCTGGGCCAGCCGCTCGTCGGAGAGCGTCGGGCTCGCCTCGCTGAGGTCAGCAACCTGCTGGCGCAGCCGGGCGAGGATGGCGTCGCGGCTGCGGCCGGGATGAATTTCGGCGGCTTTGGTGAGGGCCGCGATCTCGTCGATACGCTCGGAGAGAATGGCGGCGATCCGAGCCCCCTCCTCCCGGCGCGCCGCAACAAGGCCGGTCACGGCTTCTCCGACAGCACCGAGGATGGCAGCGTTGAGGGCTTCCTCCTCGTCGGCCGAGAGCGCCGTCTCATGCTGCTCGAGCACCCCGCGCAGGGCCAGGATTCCGTCGAGGCGGGGCTTGTCGGCGTCGACGCGGCCCTCCAGCCACTTGAAGCCATCCAGCACGGCCTCCAGCGCCTGATGGTTGACGACGACGCGCCCTCCCTCCCCCTCGCGGTCGACGTTCAGCGACACGGTCAGGGAGCCGCGGGTGATCGACTTGCCGATCAGGCGGCGGATCTCGCTTTCGAGAGCATCAAAGCCGGAGGCGAGGCGCATCCTGAGATCGAGGCCGCGGCCATTGACCGACTTGATCTCGACGCTGAACCCGACGCCCGGCAGCGTCCCGCCGGCGCGGGCATAGCCGGTCATGCTGGCAAGCGCTGCACTCATCAGTTGGCGGGCTCGACGGCCTCGCCGGCGTCCTCAGCCTGCTCCGCTTCGAGTGCTTCCCGCGCAGCCTCCGCATCCGCCTCGGCGGCCGCCTTGCGATACAGCGTCACGTTCTTGCGATGCTGGGCATAGGTCTCGGCAAACAGATGGCCATCAGCGGGGTTGGCGCTCTTGGCGACGAAATAGAGATCCTTGATCGCGGCCGGATGGGCAACGGCCTTCAGCGCGTCCTCGCCCGGATTGGCGATCGGCCCGGGCGGCAGGCCATCGATCTGGTAGGTGTTGTAGGCGGTCTTGGCCTTCAACTCGGACGAAGTCGGGCTGCGATTGAGCACTGCCTTGCCCTCGGTGACGCCGTAGAGAACCGTGGGGTCGGTCTGCAGGCGCATGTTCTTCTTCAGCCGGTTGATGAACACGGCGGCCACCTGCGGACGCTCTGAGGCGACGCCGGTTTCCTTCTCGACGATCGAAGCCATGGTCACCAGTTCGGCCGGTGACTTGATTACCGAGTCGATGGCGGGGTCGCGGCCCGCCCAGATCTCGTCGACCGTCTTCTTCATCTCGGCCTGCATTTTCTCGAGCACCGAGATGCGGGTATCGCCGGGGAAGAAGTCATAGCGCACGGCGAGGAGCGTGCCCTCCTTGGGCACCGGCACCGGCTCGCCGGTGAGGTTCGGGCCCTCGGCGTTGAGGCGCTCGGCGACCTGGAACGAGGTGTCGCCGGGGATGACGTTGACGAAGAAATCGAGCGGCTTGCCTTCGGTCAGCTCGGTGAGGATGTCGGCCATCGAGGAATTCGGCTTCAGCGCATAGACGCCGGCCTTGAGGTCGCCCTCCTTCTTCAAGGCGCGGGCGCCGCCCCAGAACAGCCACTCGGACGGCAGCAGCTGCCCTTGCGGAATCAGCCCCTGCTCTTCGAGGCGACGGGCCGTGGTCATGACCGACGAGCCCTTCTCGACGGTGAAGTTGGCCTCGGTCTTGACCGCACCCGGGGCGTAGAACTGGCTGGCGCCGTAAAGGAAGATGCCGACAGCGACGAGAATGCCG
>JAEUMC010000353.1 GCA_016793415.1 Devosia sp.
ATCACCCGTCACCGGCGTGGTTTCGGGCCCAGGCTCGAAGCTGGCAGTGGCGACGACGCTCTACCTGCAGCGCGGCAAACTGTCGGTGCTCGACGGTGGCGTGGTCGAGGCGAATGCCGTGGCTGTTGCAGCGGCAACGACCGGCTCGGTCGTGCGGGATTTCGACGTGATCGTTTCAGGCGACGGTTCGCTGATCGATGCCGGCAGCTTTGCCCTCGGCGCCCGCGGGCGGGGCACGCTGACCCTCGCCAATGACGGCAAGGTCACCATCGGCGACGGCGCTGGCGCCTTGGTGCTCGGCGGCACGCATGTCGACAGCGACGCCACGCTCAATATCGGCGGTGCTGTCGGCGAGGCCGCGACAGGTGCCGGCACGTTGCAGGCTTCCGCGGTTACCCTCGCCGCCAGCGCCGAAATCAACTTCAACCACACCGAAACCGGCTACGTCTTCGACATCCCGATCAACGGCAGCGGCACCATCAACCAGGTGGCCGGCCGCACCATTTTCAATGCCAACCAGCTTGGCTTCACCGGCCTGACCACCATCAGCGGCGGCATGCTGGAGGTGAATGGCGAGCTCGGCGATACCGACCTTGGCTTCGGGATCGTCAATGTCACCGGTGGCGCGCTCGCCGGCACCGGCACTGTTGGCGATACCAGCGTCGCTGCCGGCGGCAGCATCGCGCCCGGCAGCAACGGGATCGGCACGCTCACCATCAACGGCGACTATACCGGCGGCGGTGGCCTGCTGCAGATCGAGACGGTGCTGGGCGACGATAGCTCTGCAACCGACCTGCTGCGGATCACCGGCAACAGCATCGGCACGACCAACCTCAAGGTCACCAATCTTGGCGGCGCCGGCGGCCAGACCACGAACGGCATCCGGATCATCGATGTCGACGGCACGTCGGACGGCAGCTTCAGCCTGCTCGGCGACACCGTGCATGAAGGCCAGCAGGCGGTGATCGGCGGCGCCTACCTCTACGGCCTCTATCAGGGCACACCGGACGTTGCCGATGGCGATTGGTACCTGCGCAGCATCCTGAACCCCGATGATACGCCGGTGTTCCAGCCGGCCGCGCCGGTGATCGAGACCTACGCGGCAGCGGCGCTGCAGGCCTTCAACACGTCCGAAAGCCTGCAACAGCGCGTCGGCAACCGCTCCTGGTCGGCGGGCAGTACCGAGGGCAATGGCATCTGGGGTCGGATCGACGCACGCCGCACCTCACTTGCCCCCGACAATTCAAGCACTGCCGCCAGCTACGAGGTCGATACCTG
Organism: Devosia sp.; assembly: GCA_016793415.1. Classification (GTDB taxonomy): domain Bacteria; phylum Pseudomonadota; class Alphaproteobacteria; order Rhizobiales; family Devosiaceae; genus Devosia_A. The sequence goes on from JAEUMC010000353.1 coordinate 1,279, forward strand.
GCGCCTGCAGGCCGGCGCCGATGGTGTGCTCCAGCAGAGCGACGCCGGCACGCTGGTCGGCGGCCTCAACGCGCAGCTCGGCACCATCTCGGCCGCGATCAATGCGGCTTCCGGCAATGGCGGTATCGAAGGCACCGCGATCGGCCTGGGCGGGACGCTCACCTGGTATGGCAACCAGGGCTTCTACCTCGACGCACAGGGCAAGCTGAACTGGTTCGACAGCACGCTCAGCGCCGATCTGCTCGACGGGCCGCTGGTTTCGGGCAATGCCGGTTTCGGCTATGCCCTCAGCCTTGAAGCCGGCCAGCAACTGGCGCTCGGCAATGGCTGGTCGATGACGCCGCAGGCGCAACTCGCCTATTCCTCGGTCGATTTCGAGAACTTCGATTCGTACGGTTCGACCGTTGCCTTGCAGAGCGGCGACAGCCTGCTCGGTCGCCTGGGCATTTCGGCCGACTACGAGACCCAGTGGCAGGATACCGCCGGCGAGACCGGGCGCACCCGCCTCTACGGCATTGCCAACCTCAGCTACGAGTTCCTCGATGGCACGGCAACGAGCGTGGGCGGCGATACGCTGGTCAACGAGGCCGACCCGCTGTGGGGCAGCATCGGGCTGGGCGGCTCGGTCAACTGGGCCGGCGATCAGCTGTCGCTCTATGGCGAAGCCAATCTCGGCACCAGCCTCAACCACCCGGGCGACAGCTACAGCCTGGGCGTCACCGCCGGCATCCGGGGCAAGCTGTAGAGCCAAGCGTCGCAGCCCACCGAGTCTGGTGGGCTGCGCTGCCTCCGGGGCGCGTTAATGGTGGCTGGTCGGCCCTTGCCGGCGCCTTGTCGCACCATTAGCGTCCGTCGCATGTGTTACGCCTACACCGTTACCACCAATGTCGAGGCGCTGCGCCGGCTGCGCTTCACCTTCGAGGTTGGCGCCAATATCGGCAACATGCCGCCGCTGACAGGGGTCTATCCGGGCATGGTGGCGCCGATCATCCGCAACCAACCCGGATTCCGCGAACTGGTGAATGTGTGGTGGGGCATGCCGACCTCGTCGCAGGCACTGTACCAGGCGGCAAAGAAGCGGGCGAACCGCCTGATCGAAAAGGAAGGGCGCTCGATCTCACCGGACGAGTTTGCCGAAATGGTCGCCAACGAGCCCGACAAGGGCACGCATAACGTCCGCAACACCGACAGCAAGCATTGGCAGCGCTGGCTGGCGCCGGAGTTCCGCTGCATCGTGCCGTTCAACAGCTTCGCCGAGTTCAGCAATCTGGTGGGGACCGACGGCAAGAAGCTCGGGCACACTTGGTTCGCTTTCGACCCGGAGCGACCGCTTGCCTTCTTTGCCGGCATCTGGGCGCCGCAATGGACCAGTGTGCGGCGCATCGGCCAGAACGCTCTCACGAGCGATCTGTTCGCGTTCCTCACTACCGACCCCAACGATGTTGTGGCAGTGGCCAACCCAGATGCCATGCCTGTGATCCTTCGAACGCCCGAGGAGATCGAAACCTGGATGACGGCGCCATGGGAGGAGGCGCGCAAGCTGCAACGACCACTCCCGCCCGGCGTGCTGCAGGTGGTCTCGATCGGTCCGAAAGAAGACCCACCGCCACCCGAGGCCGAGTTGCCCGGAGTACGCGAACCGACGTTGTTCTAGGGGCTCAACCCACCTTACGCAGCGGCACCGGCGCGGTGGATGGGGGCTCCCTGGGCACGATCCAGCGCAGATCGTAGTGGGCACTGCCGCAGTTGGGGCAGCAGAGTTTTTGCCCGAGCTGGTCGATCGGGAAGGTATGACCCAGGGCCGCCACGAGACTTCCCAAGTCGATGACGTAGGGCTCGCGGCACGGCTTCACCGATTTCAGGCCCTGGTGGCTGCGCTGGCAAGTCAGCACGACACTCCAACCGGCATGGTACGCCGAGCCCAGATACTCCACCGCCCGGGGGGCAGCACGGTTGGCAAAGCGTGCATCGCAGTCCTTGCCGGGAAAGCGCAGCGCAAGCGGGCAGTTGCCGCGCATGGCAACGAAGCGTGGCACCTCGACCATCGGCGGGTTGCCATAAAGCTTGCGAAGCGTCCTGAGCGAATAGTCGCCGTGGCGCCCGCAACTGGCACAACTGACCTGCAGGCGGTCGAACCGGTAGTCCGCCAGATGGCTGACGAGGAGTGGATCGGACTCGTTCATGCCCCACCGCTACAGCCCGGTACGGAACGACGACAAGATGCGGCGCGATGATGTGATTGCCGGACAAGCGCCTCCTCGATGCTCCAATCCCGCCATCCCCTCAGGACATCGCGGAACGCCTCGCTTCACCGCGTGGCGTTGCGTGTCGTATGCTGCTGAGGGAAGGTGCCTCATGCAGACCCGCTCGTTTCCGCCCGCTCCTGATGCCCGTTCTCCAGCGGGCGCCGAGGTGCGCCTGCTGATGGAGGGCGCGTGGGGCGGCATGATCCACTCCACGGTTCCGCCGGGCCAGGTGAACCGAGCTACCATCCACGCGACGGTGAGCGAGTTCTGGTACATTCTCTCCGGCAAGGGGCAGATCTGGCGGCGCGATGCCGCTCAGGAGCAGACGACCGAGCTGACGGCCGGAGTTTCGATCGACATTCCGCTGGGGACGGCGTTCCAGTATCGCTGCACCGGCGCCGAGCCGCTGACCTTCATCTGCATCACCGTGCCCCCCTGGGTCGGCGACAGCGAGGCGACGTTCGTCGAGGGCCCCTGGACACCAAATGCTCCGCGGGGGTGGCCGCCGGACAGCGGCAAGTGACGCGCAGTCATTCAGCCGCGGTTCACGGCCCGCCTCCCAGGCTGCGGCGGAGCCAGACGGGAGATCAAACGCATGTCGCGCACCATCATCACCTCGGCGGAGCTGCCAAAGCCATCCCCGTACTTCAGTCACGCCGTCAGGAGTGCCGGTCTAGTCTTCGTCTCCGGCACGGCGCCCTATTCACCTGAGACCGGCAAGCTGGTCGGCGAGACGATCCAGGAGCAGACCGCCCAGGCGCTGCGCAATATCAGCGCCATTCTCGCCGCGGCCGGAACCAGCCTCGACAAGGCGGTCAGCGCGACGGTGATCCTCGCCAACGAGGATGACTTCGCCGGCATGAACGAGGAGTGGCTGAAGTGGTTTCCGGTCGATCCACCGGCCCGGCAGGGTGCCAAGCTTCCCCTGCGAGTCCCCGGCCTGAGGATATCGATCGCGATGATCGTCGAGGCCTAGGGCGTCTCGACCGGTTCGCCCCGAAACGCCTGCAGCGGTGGTGATCCGGCAGCAAAAAACCCGCGCCGGCGGAGGCGCGGGTTCCAGTTCGGCAGTTCTTGAAGGCTGCCTATCCAAGCAGCCTCAAACGCGGCTGAGTCTCACGGTCTGGCAGAAGATGCCC
>JAEUMC010000423.1 GCA_016793415.1 Devosia sp.
ATTTCGGTCGCGTCGGTCTGGGCCGTCGCCTGCGCATCGGCCGCCGAGAGTTGGCCGAACTGGATCGCTTCCAATGTTTTCTGCAGCGATTCCGAGAATTCCTGGCCACCCAGCACCACCGGGAACGGCTTGGCGTTGGCCAAAGTCTCGGTATAGCCCTTGAGGAAAGCGTCGCCGGCCAGCTTGTCGGCGAAGGCCGTGCCGTCCGAGGTACGCGACGGCAGGATGCCCATCGACATCAGGATGTCGCCCATCGCCGAGGCGCCGTTCGGACCCGACTCCGGCCCATTGAGCCAGTTGAGGAAGTCCCAGGCCGCCGCCTGCTCCTCGGCCGAAGCCTTGGCGTTGACCACCGTCATCCAGGAGTAGGAGATCGAGCGCGCCGTATCGCCCGACGGCCCCACAGGGATCGGGGCAGTGGCGACATCGGCGAAACTATCGCCCATGCCCGCTTTCAGCGCCGATTCCCACCAGTTCGCCATGATGATCATGCCGGTCTTGCCGGAGACGAAGCTGTCGAGGAACGGCCCGGTGGTATTGGCGTCGGCGGTGGCCATCGCCGGATCGGAATAGCCCGACTTGATCAGCTTCTCGTAGAGCTCGAAGGTCTGCTTGGCCGCCTCGCTGTCGAGTGTCGGCTTGCCGTCGACCACCAGGTCGCCGCCGTTCGAAACCAGCAGCGACGAGAACGGGTGAAGGACACCCGCTGCCCAGGAGTTGATCAGGCGAAAGCCTTGCTGGCCCTTCGACTTGTCGGTCAGCTTCTCGGCCGCGGCGAGGAATTCGTCCCAGGTCTTGGGCGCCTCGGTAATGCCGGCTTCCGCAAACAGCTTCTTGTTGTAGTTGAGCGCGTAGACGTCGATCTCGTTCGGGATGCCGTAAAGCACGCCGCCAATCGAGGCCGCGCCGATCACGCCCGCCGGCCAGTTGGCCTTGGTGTCGGCCGCAATGGCATCGGGAACCGCTGCAACCAGCTGGTCCTTGGCGAGGTCCGGCAGCCAGGCGTCGTAGATGCCGGCAATGGTTGCGCCGCCGGCACCGCCGCCCGAGGTGCGGAGCGTCGTCAGCAGGTCGCCGAACGGCACGGCGCGAACGGTGATCTTGGTATCGGGGTGCGCCTGAGTATAGGTCGCGGCGGCCGCCTCGAGTTTGGCCACCGTATCCGGTGCCCAGTGGGTGAGGAACGACACATCCGCGGCCTGGACCAGTGCGGTGCTCGAAAGCAGGACCGCGACCGCCCCCGCGGTGCGCGTGAAAGCCTGGAACAGCTGCATGTTTGAATTCTCCCTGTGGCGTCAGGCAGCGCTGTGCTCACCTGACGTCATAGAGTTATGACGTTATAACGACATTGGTCAAGAGGGGTGGCGTGCCTGTGGATGCGACGAGGTCCAGGAGGCAGGAGGCCTTCACGGCGAGGGTCACTGCGTGCCCCGCCGGAATCGGATAGACCTGCGTTGGGCAGGCCATCTGGGGAGCTGATGTTGACCGGCAATGTGGGGTCTGAGGTTCAACAAACCGCGCCCGCTGGCAGGCTGCATCTCTGGATCATGGCCGCGACGGTCGTCGTCAGCCTCGCAATATGGCCGGGCAGTCAGTTGGGGCCGTCGACGCTCACCGACTGGCACGACCAGGCTGTGTTCCTGCGAGCCGCGACGCAGACCATCGAGCAGGGGCTGCCCGACAGCGTCACGCAGACCCTGGTTGGTCCCGCCTATGTCGCTCTGACCCTCATCATCGGATGGTTGTCTGGGCTCGATCCGGCCCAATCTTTGCTGCTCCTCAGCCGGCTTACCTTCGTCACCTGCGCGGCGAT
>JAEUMC010000488.1 GCA_016793415.1 Devosia sp.
TCTCTCCCGACCGCAGCACCTTCCGTACCACCTTGCGAGAGATCTTCAGCTCTCGGCAGATCGCCTTGATCGGCTTGCCCTGAACAAAGTGCGCCCGCCGTATCCTGGCAATCGTCTCCACTATCAACATCCCAAAACCGGGTCCCCGACAACTTCGGTGAGCACTGTGAACCCCAGCGTCTAAGGGGTCCCTTTTGGAAGCCGATTACCCCGAAAACGGGGGCCTTATTCCACGCCTAATCACACCCTTGGCGGGGGAGAAAGCGAAAACTTGGGCTTAGCGCAGCTAAGTCCTTGGTTTTCGCAAGAGAGGGGGTCGCGGGGAGCCACCCGGGCTTTGCAGCGACCTTCCCCTTCATATGCGATTGCCCCCTCGACGCTTAGCTTGTAGATCGTCTTTCGGGCCCCCACTTGCTGGTCAATTCCACCGTTTTCGGACCCTCAACATATGACCGATCTCAAGCTTCTGGCGCTTGATAGCGAAGACCTCGACGTGATTTCGGCGACCACGCAGGACGCCATCGTGCGCGTCGGCGACATGGGCTACGCCAAGGCCGACCAGCGCTTCGCGCTGCTGATGAACCGCTATGCCTGGGAGGATGGCGGCAACGCCAAGGCGGGCGTGCGCAAGCGGGCCGCGCTGCATTTCGACCGGGTGACCGGGGTGAAGGTGGCAGGGATCGACACCAATTCGCTCGAGGGCGCACTGGAGCTGTTGACCATCCGCTTCACCGAAAACGCTGCACCGAGCGGCTGGGTCGATCTCGCCTTTGCCGGCGGCGGCACGGTGCGGCTCGAGGTGGAAGTGCTGGAGGCCCGGCTGCAGGACCTGGGCGCCGCCTGGGCGGCCAAGATCAAACCCGAGCACGCCGGCTGATGCCATCGATTCTAGACAGCCGGGACGCCGGCTTTGCCAGTGCCTTCGATACGCTACTGAATTCGAAGCGCGAAGCTTCGGAAGAAGTGGGCAACGCGGTGGCCGCCATCCTCGCCGACGTGAAGGCGCGCGGCGATGCCGCGGTGATCGACTATACCGAGCGTTTCGACAAGCCGGCGCAGGCCAACTGGCAGCTGCGGGTGACGGACGAGGAAATCGCCGCCGCCAGTGCGCGGGTTTCTTCGGACGTGCTGTCGGCATTGACGGTGGCGCATGAGCGCATCCGCGCCCATCACGAAAAGCAGAAGCCGCTCGACCACGTCTACCAGGATCATCTCGGGGTGACGCTGGGGACGCTCTGGACGCCGGTGGAAGCGGTGGGCATCTACGTGCCAGGCGGCACGGCGGCCTACCCCTCGTCGGTGCTGATGAATGCCGTGCCGGCCAAGGTCGCCGGCGCCAGCCGCATCGCCATGGTGGTGCCGATGCCGGGCGGCGAAGCCAATGATGCGGTGCTCGCCGCAGCGAAAATCGCCGGCGTTACCGAGATCTACCGGATCGGCGGGGCGCAGGCGGTGGGCGCACTGGCCTATGGCACCGACACGATCGCGCCGGTGTCGAAGATCGTCGGGCCCGGCAATGCCTATGTCGCGGCGGCGAAGCGCCAGGTGTTCGGCACCGTGGGCATCGACATGATCGCCGGGCCGTCGGAAGTGCTGGTTATTGCCGACAGTTCGGCCAACCCGGCCTGGGTGGCGGCGGACCTCCTCGCGCAGGCCGAGCATGGCGGCGGGGCGCAATCGATCCTCGTCACCACCGACGCGAAGCTCGCCGACCTCGTGGAAGACGAAGTGTGGCGGCAGATCGAGCTGTTGGATCGCGCGGAGATCACCCGCGCCGGCTGGGAAGAGTTCGGCGCCATCATCACCGTCGCCGCGATGGCCGAAGCGGTGGAGCTCGCCAACCGCATTGCGTCCGAACATGTCGAGCTGGCGATCGAGGAGCCGCAGGCGCTGCTCCCCAAAATCCGCAATGCTGGTGCCATCTTTCTCGGGCATCACACGCCCGAGGCGATCGGCGATTATGTGGGCGGTTCGAACCACGTGCTGCCGACGGCGCGCTCGGCGCGCTATGCGTCCGGCCTGGGGGTGCTCGATTTCATGAAACGGACCTCGGTATTGGGGTGCGACCCGGCCTCGCTGGCGGAACTGGCGCCGGCGGCGCGGACGCTGGCCACCACCGAGGGGCTCGGGGCGCATGAGCGCTCGATTGCGATAAGGCTCAATCGCTAGATGGCGCTGACGCCGCGACAGTTCGATCCGCAAAGCGATCGCATCGTCGCCGTGACGCTCGACCCCAACACCATCACCTCGGTCGACCCCGACGAGGTGCATGAGTGGCGGATCGCGATCTACGACCTGGTGGAAGAGAACGTCTTCGCCCCGGCGCGGGTGAAGGCCACCGGGCCCTACGCGCTGCACATCTCGATCGTCGGCAACTACATCGTGCTCGATGTGCGCAACCCGGACACCTATGAGCCGATCGCCGCGCACTACCTGTCGCTCACCCCGTTCCGGCGGCTGATCCGCGACTATTTCCGCATCCGCGAAAGCTATTACGACGCCATCAAGACCGGCTCGACCTACCAGATCGAAACGGTCGACATGGCGCGGCGCGGGCTGCACAACGAGGCGGCGGAGCTGCTCCGCACCCGGCTCGACAACAAGCTGGAGATGGACCTCAACACGGCGCGCCGGCTGTTCACGCTGATCTGCGCGGTGCAGCCGTTCGCCAGCCGCATCGACGAGCGCGAGTCGAACCTGCCGACGGTGCTGTTCGTCTGCTCGATGAACTCGGTGCGCTCGCCGATCGCCGCGGCTTTGGCCCGGCGGTTCTTCCCCGGCCGGCTGATCGTCCGCTCGGCCGGGGTGCGCTCGGGCAAGGCCGACGGGTTCGTGCACGAGGTGATGGAAGAGATCGGCATCGATATGAGCGTCCACACCCCGCACACCATGGATGAGCTGGTGGCCAACCATTTCGACCTGGTGATCACGCTCTCGACCGATGCGCCCGAGGCGGTGGAGCGGCGCGGGCTCGAGATGGGAGCGGTCGAACACTGGCCGATGCCCGACCCCACCGAGACCGAAGGCAACCGCGAAGCGGTGCTCAGCGCCTATCGGGGCCTCAGGGATACCCTGCAGAAACGTGTGCGCGAGCGCCTGGAACCCCTGGTGGCGGGTGGTTCACAAACCGGGTGAGTTCCAGTATAGCTCGCCCCAATTCTGGCCCGGC
>JAEUMC010000490.1 GCA_016793415.1 Devosia sp.
CGGCGTCGAGGTGAAGAACATCTCGTCGGCCGTGGCGAGGTCGTAGGGCAGGAGCGAGGTTTCCTCGGTCGGGATACCCAGCCCTTTCGCCAGTTCCAGCGCCGTGGCGCGGCTGACGCCGGCGAGGCAGTTGACGGTGGAGGGGGTGCGGAGCACGCCCTTGGTGACGCAGAAGATGTTGCCGCCCTTGTTCTCGGCGACGTGGCCATTGAGGTCGAGGATGACGCTTTGCGCCTGGGGGTCGACCAGTTTGGCTTCCATTTCGGCCAGGGTGTAGGCGAGGCGGCTGCGGTTCTTGATGCGGGGGTCGAGCGACTGACTTGGCACCATGCGGCTCATCGGCGTGACGCCGTGGCAGCCCTTCGAGTAGAAATCGACCCAGGGCAAGAGGTTCATCGGCTGGGTGAAGATCATCACCGTCGCCGCCCCCAGCTGCTTGGTCGGATCGGCGCCGGCGACCGACAGGCCGCGCGAGATGTTGTGGACGATCCAGGCGTCCTCATGCGGGGCGTAGTTCGGCCGGTTGGCCTCGAAAACCTCGAGCGTCACCCGCTTCATCTCGGCGGGGCTCATCTGCGGATCGATCCGCGTCAGCTTCAGCGACTGGTAGAGCCGCTCGATATGCGCGTCGAGCTTGAACGGGATGTGGCGGAAGGTGCGGGTCGATTCCGTCATCGTATCGCCCAGCATGATGGCGCTGTCGAAGATGGAAATCCGCGCTTCGTGTTCGGGCACCAGTTCGCCCGAGATGTAGACCAGTCGCGTCATCACGTGCCTCACACGCTGAGAACGATGGGATCCGTTAATTCGAAGACGATGCCATCATCCGCCGGGCCGGCAGCGGAGCGCCACATCATCATCCCCACCTCAGCCGGGCGATCGAGCACGGTGAGCCCGGCATGCCAGACATTGCGATGGATGCAGACCGCATCCTCGGGGCCGGCGAGATAGGCACTCACATTGGCGAGATCGGGCGTGCCGTCGGCGAGCGTCGGGGCGAGCAGCACGATCCAGCGGCCGACCTTGAGCGGTACGAAGGTCTGGGTGGAGTGCGGGTGGCGCTCGAGGAAGGTGATGCTGATCGCCTTGGGGTCGACCGGCTGCGGGCAGAGCACGGCAAAGGCGTGCTGGCCGGGGACGTCGCCCGGCTCCAGCACCTGAGGAATGGCGGTGAACTTGCCGCCCTCGGCACGAACGAGCGTGGCAAAGGGCGCGAGGTCGGCGGAGGCGAGCGGCGGGAGCGACATGCAAAAAATCTCAGTTGAGCCGGGTGAAGCCGCTATGGGCGACGGGGCCCTTGAGCAGCGCCTTGACGTCGCGCCCATCCTCGCACTCGCGGATGGTTTTGAAGATCGGCTCGAGCGCGGCGAAATAGCGGTCGACGATCTCGGGCGTGTGCTCGGTGCAAGTATAGACGCTGGTAGCGGCGAGATAGCCGGCTTCAAGCATTTCCTGGGTGATCAGGGTCTTGTAGGCGAGCCCGTTGGGCGACTTGATGCTGAAGCCGGTGAGCGCCGGAACGCCTGATGTGACGAGCGGCAGGCCGTATTTCTGGCCCAGCGCCTGCCAGCGCGCGGTGATGGCGCGGCCGGTATCGGTGATCTTCTGCCAGGACTGTTCCTTCTCCATGACGTCGAGGGTGGCGAGCGCTGCCACCGAGCCGATGCGCTCGGTCCAGAAGGTCGAGGAGATGAAGGTGTTCTGCGCCGCTTCCATGATCTGCCGCTTGCCGATGACGCCGGTGACGGCATAGCCATTGCCGAGCGCCTTGCCGAACACCGCCATATCGGGGTCGACGCCATAGACCTTGTGCAACCCGCCAAACGCCTGGCGGAAGCCCGAGGTGCACTCGTCGAAGATCAGGATGATGTTGTGCTGGTCGGCAAGCTTCCGGACGCTGACGAGGAACCCCGGATCAGGGTCGTAGTTGCGCGACACTTCCATCTTGATGACGCCGATCTCTTCCTTCCGGATCAGCGCCTCGAGCTCGTCGAGCTTGTTGTAGTTGAAGGTGAACACCGAGCCGCGCAGCGATTTGGGCACGCCATTGGGGCTGAGCCCCGGCAACAGGTGCCCGGCGAGCTTGCTCTCGTCGCCCAGGTTGGAGGCGAGGTACCAATCGTGCCAGCCGTGATAGCCGCAGAGCGCCACCCCATCCTTGCCCGAGGCAGCGCGGGCGATGCGGATGGCGATAGCGTTGGCCTCGCCGCCGGAGCGGGCGAAGCGGGCCATGTCGGCCCAGGGGTGCAGCGCAATCAGGCGCTGCGCCAGCTCGACTTCCTCCGGGGCGTTGAGGGTCGCCATGTTGCCGAGGTCAACGGTTCGCTTGACGGCGTCATCGACTTCCGGCCGGCCATAGCCGAGCGTGTTGCAGCCGATGCCCATGATCGACATGTCGATATATTCGCGCCCGTCGAGATCCCAGACGCGGCAGCCGGCAGCTTTGGAAAAATAGGCCGGCCACTGTTCGGGAAGGAACATTTCGGGGCGCTTCGACAGCAACATGTTGCCGCCAGGTATGACGGTCTTCGCCGTCTTCCAGAGGTCC
>JAEUMC010000539.1 GCA_016793415.1 Devosia sp.
CATTTCCGACGCCGTCATGGCGTGAATGTCGAGCCCTTCTTCGAACGCGTCCTTCAGCGCCTGGATATCGGCGATATGGGCGAGAATGCGCAGCTCGATCTGCGAATAGTCGGCGCTGATCAGGGTCTTGCCTGCTGGCGCGACGAAGGCGGTGCGGATCTTCCGGCCATCCTCGGTGCGCACCGGAATGTTCTGGAGGTTCGGGTCGTTCGAGCTCAGCCGCCCGGTCAGCACCGAGTGCTGCGAGTAGTTGGTGTGGACCCGACCGGTGCGCTGGTTGATGTAGCTGGGTAGCGCATCAGTGTAGGTGCCCATGAGCTTGGTGAGCTGCCGCCAGTCGACGATGGTGCGCGCCAGCGGGATGCCCTGCGACGCCAGATCCTCGAGCACGTCGGCGCCGGTCGACCAGGCGCCGGTCTTGGTCTTGGTGCCGCCGGGCAGGCCCATGCGGTCGAACAGGATCTCGCCGAGCTGCTTGGGCGAGCCGAGGTTGAAGTTCCCACCGGCCAGCTCATAGGCCTCGGCCTCGAGGGCCGCGGCCCTTTGCGCGAAATCACCTGAGAGCCGCGAGAGAATCTGCCGGTCGACGGTGATGCCGCGGCCTTCCATGCGCGCCAGCACCGGCGCCAGCGGCCGCTCGATGGTTTCGTAGAGGGTGGTCATGTTCTCGGCCACCAGCCGCGGCTTCAGCACCTTCCACAGCCGGAAGGTGAGGTCGGCATCTTCGGCGGCGTATTTGGCCGCGTCTTCGATCGAAACCTGCGCAAAGGTCTTCTGCGTCTTGCCGGTGCCGAGCAGCTCCTTGATCGACATGCCGGCGAGACCTAGCCAGTGATCGCTTAGCTCGCCCATGGTGTTGAACTGCGGGCCATCGAGCGAATAGCTGAGCAGCAGGTTGTCGTCGAACGAGCGCACCTCGATGCCGTAGCGGGCGAGAATGCCGAGGTCGTATTTGACGTTGTGGAAGATCTTCAGGATCGAGCGATCGGCAAACAGCGGCTTCAGCTGTTCGAGCGCCGCCCGCAGGTCCATCTGCCCTTCGGCCATGCCGCCGCCTAGGAGGTCACCATGCCCCTCGGTATGGCCGAGCGGCAGGTAGGCGCCATTGCCCGGCGCGGTCGAAAACGAGATGCCGACGAGGTCGGCGGTCTGGTTGTCGAGCCCGGTGGTCTCGGTGTCGGTGGCGACGATCCCCTCGGCATAGGCGGCGTCGATCCAGCGTGAGAGGTGCGCCGCGTCGCGGATGATCTCGTACTTCGAATGATCGAGCGGGATCGCCTTGATCTTTTCATGCTCGAGCTTGGCATGCAGCACCGGGGCGGAATCCGCCCGGCCCTCGGCCGATTGCCGCGCGGCGCGTGCCTCGGCCCGGGCATTGTTGTCAAAGCCCACCGGCTCGGCGGGTTTCGCCGCCAGCTCCGGATCGGCTGGCCAGGCCTCGGGGTCGGCATCGAGCAGCGTGCCCAGGCGCTTCGAGATGGCGAAGAATTCCATCGCCTTGAGGAACGGGAACAGTTTTGCCGGCTCGACTGGCTGGCGCACCAGGTCCTCGAGCGGCAGCTCCACCGGGGTTTCGCGATTGAGCGTCACGAGGCGCTTCGAGATGCGCGCCAGCTCGGCATTGGTTTCCAGCGCCTCGCGGCGTTTCGGCTGCTTGATCTCGGCGGTGCGGCTCAGCAGCGTTTCGATATCGCCAAAGGTGTTGATCAGTTCGGCCGCGGTTTTCACCCCGATGCCGGGAACGCCCGGCACGTTGTCGACGGCGTCACCGCAAAGCGCCTGCACCTCGATGACCTTCTCCGGCCCGACGCCGAACATGGCGAACACCTCGTCCGAACCGATCCAGCGCAACGGGGGCTGCCCGGGGCGCGGAATGGTGTCGAGCAGCCGCACCGAGCCATCGGGCTCGACCAGCTGCATCAGGTCCTTGTCGGACGAAACGATGGTCACCTTGCCGCCGGCGTCCTTGGCCAGCGCGGTGTAGGTAGCGATGATGTCGTCGGCCTCATAGCCTTCCATCTCGATCGAGGGGAGGCCGTAGGCACGGGTGGCGGCGCGGGTCAGCGGGAACTGCGGCACCAGCTCTTCCGGCGCCGGCGGCCGGTGCTGCTTGTATTCGGCATAGATCTCGTCGCGGAAAGTCTTCGACGAATAATCGAACACCACGGCCATATGGGTCGGCGCGTCGTCGCCCGAGAGGTCCTCGCCGAGCTTCCAGATCATGTTGCAGAACCCGATCACGCTGCCGACCGGCAGCTTGTCGCTCTTGCGGGTAAGCTGCGGCAGGGCGTGAAAGGCCCGGAAGATGAAGCCTGAGCCGTCGACGAGAACGAGATGCATGAAACGATTCCGGATGGTCGGGGCCGGACCTTAACCGAGAAGCCGCCGGGGATGAACCCTGACGAAGGCTGACACGGGGCTTGCACGGGAGGCGAGGCGGCGGGCATGGTCCAGCCGAACTATTCGGGAGTCGTCGTGAGCAGACAAGCGCTGGAAACCGTGGGCTATGCCGGGCCGGTTGCAGTATTCGATGCCGAGGAATGCGCGCGGATACTGTCGGGCCTGCGCGCCGAGGCAGGGGAGCCCAAGACCTGGTTCAAGGGCTGGGCGGCCAGCAGTCCGGCCTTCCACCGCGTCGCGACCGATCCGCGCATCCTCGCACTGGTTGAGCCGACGCTGGGCGCCGACATCGTGTTGTGGGGCGCCTCGCTGATCGTCAAGGCCGAGAGCGAGGTCCACCCGTTTCACACCGACGTCGAGTCGATGACGCCGGCCGGTGGTTTCGTCACCGTGTGGATCGGGCTCGAGCACACCGATCGCTCCTCCGGGCTGAAGTTCGTCCCCGGCTCGCATCGCTACGGCGTCACCCTGCAGGAACTCAACCATCGCGCCGGCTTGCGCCGTGAGCAAAGCACCGACGAGACGACGCTCGCCGCGGCGCGCCAGCATGATGCCGAAGCCCGCATTGTCCAGCCGGAGGTGCACGATGGCGGAGCGCTGGTGTTCGATGGCCGGGTCTGGCACGGCTCGCACAACAAGACCAAGGCGGTCCGTACGGCGCTGCTGCTGCAATATGCGCGCGCCGACCGCCCGGTGCGCATCCCCAAGGGCTTCAGCTGGCCGATCGAGTTTCACCAGCGGCGCAAGCCGCCGGTGGTGGTGGTGGCCGGCCGGGGGCAGCCGGCAGTCAACCGGATCGTCCGTGCCCCGCGGCTGTCGCGGGCGGTGAGCAACGGCGTCTACCCGCTGCCGGCTGCAAGACTGCGCCCCGACGAGAGCTTCGTCTCGTTCCAGCACTTCCAGGGCAGGACCCCGCAGCTCGGCGATATCGAGAGCCACAGCTCGCTGCTCGCACCGGGCGCCAGCCCGCACCCGCTGCACCGGCATATCGAGGAGGAGATCCTGGTCGTGGTCTCCGGCACGGCCGAACTGCACGCCGCCGACGATGCCGCCGGCAGCAGCAACGCCGAGCGCGTGCGCATGGGACCAGGCGATTTCGCCTACTACCCCGAAGGGGCACACCACACGCTGAGCAATGCCGGCGAGACCCCGCTGCTCTACACCATGCTGAAATGGGTCAATCACGGCTGGCCCGCCGACCGACGCGCCGGCGCACGGGCGTTCGTCAGGGCCGGCGAGGCGATCCGCACTGCCGCGCCCGGCATCGGCGCACCGATCTGGCAACTGCGCACCCGCTGGCTCAGGCGGCTGAACGCCCATGTCAGTCTGCTCGCCCCAGGCGAAGGTTACGCGCCGCATGCCGACCACTACGATGTGGCGATCGTGCTGGTTGCCGGCAGCGTCGAGACGCTCGGCCGGCAGGTCTCCGCTCCAGCCCTGTTCTACCACCCGGCCAAGGCCGAGCACGGCATCCGCGCGACCGGCACCGAGCCGGCGCGCTACCTGGTGTTCGAGCTCGAAGGGCGCTCGGGCCTGCTTGCCGACCTGGCGCGGCTGCAACACCGCCTCGCCAACCGGCGCAGGGACTAGTCCGCCCCGATTGCAATCGGCCTGACGCGCACCATGTCTAGGCCAGAGGTCGGGCTTGAGGGGAGCTGATGCAATGCGGGCAGCCGTCTATCGGTCGTTCGGTGGGCCGGAAGT
>JAEUMC010000460.1 GCA_016793415.1 Devosia sp.
CCAGACCCCGCGGCTCTCTTCCTCCTTGTAGCCGAGGACGCCTTCGGGCGAGATGCTGCCGATCCAGCCGGCCGCCCGTTCGATGGCGGCCACCGCGTTGGGGTTGTTGATCGAGATGGCGCCATCCGGCTCGATGATGCGGCCGCCGGCATTGGACGCCACCCATTCGAGCGCGTCGCAGGTCAGCCCCTCATAGCTATTGCCCTGAAAGACCAGGCCCCACATGTCCGGGTTGCCGGCCGCCCGTTCAGCCTCCATGACCTGCGTGGCGGTCGCTTCGAGTTCCGCCCAGGTGGCGGGGACGGGCTTGCCGTATTTTTCGAGCAGGTCCTTGCGGTAGAACAGCGCCGGCGCATCGGCGAACAGCGGCATCCCCAGCAGCTTGCCGTCGATGGTCTGCCCTTCGATGATCGACGCAAAGTGTTCGCCGATCACGCCCCTGGCTGCCGGAGCGAGATCGATGAAGTGCTCGGCCAATTGCGGCACCCATTCGTCGGACAGGAAATAGACGTCGATATCCGGGTTGCCGGCGGCCAGCCACAGGCGGAACTGCGCGAAGGCCTCCGATCCCGAGATCGGCGCCGGCACCACGGTTACCTTGTGGCCGGTCGCCGCCTCGAAACGATCGAGCTGTTCGCGCAGCACCTGCGGGTAGAGCCCGCCATCGCCGGTGGTGACGGTGAGTTCCACCGCATTGGCGCCACCCAGCAACAAAGCGACCGCCAGGGCTGCGAGAGCCGATTTTGCGATAGCTGACATAGTCTCCTCCTCCATTGAGATAACTCGACCGCCGGGCCTCATGCCCAGCCAGTTCTTGTTCAGGCGCGTGTTTTCTCGTCGAGCGCCGCCGGTGCGTCGGCCAGCCGGCGCCTGATGGCTTCCGGTTGGGCGACCTGCAGCACCAATGGCGGCAGCCCGCGCGCCATCAGCTCCAGATCGTCCACCGCCATGCGGCCGATCGCCTGACGTTCCCGGCGGATCGATGCGGCGCGGTGCGGCGAGAGCAGCAGGTTGGCGGCAGCCCTGACCGGAGCGGTCGCCGGCATGGGCTCGGTCGGAAAGACATCGATCGCAGCGCGGATGCGACCGGCATCAGCGGCTTCGACCACCGCGTCGAAATCGACGAGGTGAGCCCGGCTGATCACGACCAACAGGGCATCCTGCGGCATGGTCGCGATCAGCTTGCGGCCGATCAGCCCCCGGTTCTCGGGCGTGGGCGTGGCGAGCACGAAGACCACTCGCGATTGCGACATCAGCGCCTCGAGCGACGACGGCCGGCCGCCAGCGCCTTCGATCACCGAGCGAGTCAGCCACGGGTCGAACACGTCGATCGAACAGCCGAAGGGGGCGAGCAACGTCACCAACTCGCGCGCAATGGCGCCGAAGCCGACAAAGCCGACCCGCTGGCCAAACAGCGAGAAATCGCCGCGGAGATCGCCCTGCCATTCTTCCCGACCCGCCTGAACCGCGAGGTGCGCCTCAATCATCCCGCGGCACGAGGCGAGCGTCATGCCAAGCGCCATCTCGGCAACCTGTTTGGCAAAGGCCGGAGCACAGGACAGCACGCGGATGCCCCGGGCGAAGCACTCGGCATAGTCGATGGTCGATGGGAAGTGACCGCCAACCTCGATGATGGCCCGCAGTTCGGGCGCCGCACGCAGGCGCGCCGCATCGAGCGCCGGGTCGAGGCCGATCACCGCCCACGCATCCGGGAGAGCAGCGTCGAGCGCCTGCGCCGGCAGCGCCTCGTCGCGCGCCCAAACCAGTTCGGCGATCTCGCCAAGCCGCTCGAGGTCCTCGTCCGCAAAGATCTCCCGCATGGTCCGCGGGTACGGGGCGACGATGACCTTCCTCCGGGTAGTCGGCATATATTCAATCCTCATTGCAATTTTCTTGCATCCTTTTGTACAATATGTGCATCACAATTGCAAGACGACGCCGGTTCTCAGCAACGCTGGGGCCGAGTAAGCTCAGGAATCAGCGAAAGGAGGTCACACTATGCCCCGCCCGACGATGGCCGCCGTTGCAAAGCTTGCAGGGGTCAATGCAGGAACGGTAAGCCGTGCGCTGGCCGGATCGAACCTCGTCAGCACCGAAACCCGTGCGCGCATCCGTGCGGCGGCCGAACAGCTCGGCTATCCGCTGTTCGACGGTCCCGCTGCCGAGAAGGACACCGAACGGCAGGTGCTGGTGGCGCTGCGCGATATCGCCAACCCGTTCTTTTCCGACGTGGTGTCGGGGATTGCCGAGGTGGCGCAGGATGCCGGGTGCGGGGTGCTGATCGGCAATACCTTCGCTCGCCCGGATGTCGAGAGACGGCTCGCGGCCAACTTTCTGTCTGGCGCGGTTGCAGGCCTGATCATTCAGACCGGCCATCTGCCCAAGGAGCTCGAACACCTGCGTGATCTCAGGCGTCGCGCTATCGCAGTGGCGGTTCCCATCGAAGGGTCCGGACTGACAACCGTGGGGATCGACGAGTTCGCCGCCGCCAGGGAGGCCGTCGCCTACCTCATCGCGCTGGGGCATCGGAACATTGCCCATATTGCCGGCCCCCCTGCCCCCACCAACGCCAATCGGCAGCGTGGCTACCGCGAGGCGATGCGCGAGGCCGGCCTGGAACTCGACCCGACGGCGATCGTGCCGGGCGAGAACACCATGCGTTCAGGCCAGGAAGCGGCGATGGTGCTGCTGTCCCGCCTGACGACGCCGACGGCGATCTTCTGCGCCAATGACGAAATGGCCATCGGCGCCATGACCGTGTGCAAGCAGAAGGGCCTCAGGGTTCCCGAGGACGTCTCGATCATCGGCTTCGACGACGTCGAGATCGCCGAGTTCTACGACCCGCCCTTGACGACGGTGCGCCAGCCACGGCGCGAACTCGGTCGCCGCGCGATGATCGAACTGCTGGCGCTGCTCGACGACGAGCGGCTGGAAACCGGCCGCAACATCGTACTGCCACATACCCTGGTGGTGCGCGGGAGCACCGCGAGGGTGGGCTGAACTCCGGCTCAGGAAGACGATGCACGTGCATTGGCGCGCGCCCCACTGCCGACAACGGGCATACTTGGCGGCGTTTGGGATCAGCTTTCCCTTAAACCGAGAGAGCACATGCATTTCCTGTGTAACGCTAGACGGCCGGAGACGCTTGTGCCCGTTCGACTAATCGTTGCTCGCGTCCGCCGGTGCTTTCGAGCTTGAGCAGATATGCTTTGGCCTCGAGACCGCCGGCAAAGCCGGTGAGGCTGCCGTCGGTGCCGACGAGGCGGTGACAGGGCGCAATGATCGAGATCGGGTTCCGGCCATTCGCCGCGCCAACGGCGCGGGTTGCGTTGCTGTTGCCCAGCTCGACCGCAATCTGGCGATAGGTCCAGGTCTCACCGAACGGGATGCGCAGCAAGGCTGCCCAGACGCGCTTCTGGAACGTCGTGCCCTGGAAGTTGAGCTTCAGCTCGAAAGCCCTGCGGGCGCCATCGAAATACTCATTCAGCTGCCGTTCCGTCTCGACCAAGAGCGGATGATCGGCATGTTCGCCGACAATGTCGAGAACGACCCGACGCGGCCGCTCCACCGCCCAGAGCACCGCCGCAAGGCCGTTGTCGTTACCCACCAGCTTCAGCCCACCAACCGGCGAGTCGATCTGCTTGTAGACGAAGTCTTCAGGTCGGGCGTTTTGACGAGCCATGGCGCTTCTCCTGCGGACACTTGTGCAGCAGGCCGGGTTTGTCAGGCTACCCGATTTCCGCAAGCGCAGTGCCTGCGCCATGCCGTCGGCTGTGCCACAGGCGCCCCCGGACGAACTGGCGGCACGGCTCTTCGATGCAGGAGAGAGGTTTGGCGCGCCCTAAGAGATTCGAACTCCTGACCCCCAGATTCGTAGTCTGGTGCTCTATCCAGCTGAGCTAAGGGCGCGCATGGCCGGTGGTGTTCCGGCGAACGGCGAGACCCATACATGGGCCGCCGCAGCATTGCAAGCATCGACACGCAGGGAATTTTGACGCCGGCGTGACAGTCAGTCGATGCGGATCGAATGGGGCAGCGTCACATCGAAGCGGGTGCCCAGCGGCTGGTCGACGAAGCCGAGCTTGCCGCCATGCGCTTCGGTGAGTTCGCGCGCAATGGCGAGCCCAAGCCCGGTGCCGCCGGCCTTGGCCGAACCCTCGAAGGCGACGAACAGGTTTTCCCGAGCCCGCGGCGGCAGGCCGGGGCCGTTATCGGTGACCGTCAGGGTCAGCCATTCCGGTGTCTCAGTGAGGGCAACCTCGACCTGAGGCGATTCGATCTTACTGCCGGCGGCCTCGAGCGCTTCGCGGGCGTTCTTGAACAGGTTGTCGAAGATGCGGGCGAACTGATCGGGGTCGGCGGAAATCGACACCGCGTCGGGCACGTGGTTGATCCAGCGGATGGCGGGGTGGCCGACGAGACCGGCGTCGAACGCCGCCTCGTCGAGCAAGAGGTGGAGATCGACCGGCACCGGACGCGGCGGGGTGGCGCTCTGGCGGCCATAGTCGAGCACCGATTGGGCGAAGCCGATGGCCTTGTCGATCGACAGCACCAGGCGCGGGGCCAACCGCTGCACCTTGGGATCGTCGAGATTGGCCACCTGGTCCGAAAGCAGCTGCGCCGAAGTGAGGGTGTTGCGCAGGTCGTGATTGATCTTGGCGACCGCGAGGCCGAGATCGGCGAGGTGCCGACGCTGGCGCAGCATCGAATAGATGTCCGCTTCCATCGCCGCCAGCTCGCGCTCCATGATGCCGATCTCGTCGCGCCGATCGGATGGGGTGACGATGAGCGCGGCGTTCTCGGGCGCCTCGGAGAATTCCACCATGTTGCCGGTGAGCCGGCGGATCGGTGCAATCAGGATGCGCGACACGAAGACATACAGGACGGCCGAGGTGATGACGGCGAGGATCAGCGAGAGAAAGAACAGGTTGCGCGAATAGAGCAGCAGTTCGCTGCGCAGCGGCGCCTCGGGCATCAGCACCTCGATGACCCGGTCGGGCATGCCATCCTCTTCGCCGACGATGCGCAACGTGCGGTTGGAGCCCAGCACCAGCGTCTCCAGCGCCCCGAGAATCAGCGAAGCCGGATCGCGCTGGCGCAGATCGACGGTCACCGCCTCGCGCGGCATGGTGACGTTCTCGAGCTCGATCAGCTGGCTCTGGCCCTCGCGGCGATAGACGATGGCGAGGGCACCGGCCGAGGTCAGCAGCCGGTCGGTCAGCATGCGCGGCAGGTTCATGGCGTCGGGCACCGCATCGAGCACCCGTGCGGCGACGACGCCGACGCGCAGACGATCGTTCAGCCAGCTCTGGCGGAAGTTGGCGGCCGAGGGCAGGTAGATGACGATCTCGACCGCGAGGATCACCACGATGATGGTGGCGATGATCTTGACGGACAGCCCGGAGAACGGGCCAGGCATCGCGCGGTTGTGTTTGGCCATTGAGCGATGATTAGCGGGGAAAGCTGTCGCTTTCCAGCGTCAACCGCCTAGCCGAGCAGCTTGTTGAGGCTGATCCACTGCCGGATGAAGGGCTTGCTGGTCTCGCCGCGCCGGAACTCTTCGCCGAGCCGCACCACGATCTCGGCATAGGAGGGATAGGGCGCCACCAGTTCGGCGAGCCTGTCGGCCCTGAGCCCGCCAGCAATGGCGAGCGAAAACAGCGACACCAGCTCGCTGGCACCGGGACCGACGACGCCGGCGCCGAGGATTTTGCCCGAGCGATCGGTGAGCAGCTTGGCGAGGCCGTAGGTCGCACGCGCGGCCCGGGCGCGGTCGTTGTCGGCATAGGACCAGCGGGTGACGCGGAAGCCGACACCATGCCTGGTCCGCGCCAGCCCCTCGTTGAGGCCGATCTCGGCCAGCTCGGGATCGGTCGAAACGACGCGGGGCACCCGCAGCGCATCGGGCTTGGCCATGCCGCCGAGCAGCACGCTGCGCACCACCGCATCGGCCTGGCGCACTGCCGCCTGCACGGTTTGCCCGCCGGCAGCATCGCCCACGGCATAGACGCGGGCATTGGTGGTCCTGAGGCCGGCCGACAGCTGCAGCAGCCGCGGATCGGCCTTGCTCATGCGGATACCGGCCTTGTCGAGATCGAGGCCGGTGAGGTTGGGCATGCGCTCGGCGGCAACGAGGATGTGCGAGGCATCGAGCAACTGGTCGGCTTCGCCGTTCTGCACGGCGACGCCGATCCCCATGGAACGGGCCTGGATGGCGGTGACCGTCGCATGCGGGCGGAGGCTGACGCCTTCCTCGGCGACCCGCTTCAGCGCGACGTCGGCGAGTTCGGGATCAAAGCCCGCCAGCATCGGGCCGTTCTCGACCACCGTCACTTCGGTGCCGAGCCGCGCGTAGGCCTGCGCCAGCTCGATGGCGACGGGGCCGCCGCCAATGACCACCAGGTGGGTGAGCTTGCGCGTATTGTCGAGGATGGTCTCGGAGGTGAAATACGGCACGGCATCGAGGCCGGGGATCGACGGCACCGGCAGGCGGGCCCCGGTAGCGATGACGAAGCGACGGGCGCGGATCTCCGTATCGCCCACCGCAATGGCCCGTCGGTTGATGAAGCGCGCCGCGCCGCGGACGATTTCGACGCCAAGCGCCGCGAGCCGCCCGGCGGCATCATGCGGCGCCAGCGCCGCGATCACC
>JAEUMC010000593.1 GCA_016793415.1 Devosia sp.
CAAAATGAAAAGGCCCGGATCCCTCCGGGCCCTCTCAATTCGTTGCTGTCGTCCAGCCTACTCGGCCGCCTGGCGGCTCACCACCGTGACGCCGTCCTGCTCGGTTTCGACGAGGCCCGAACCTTCGGTCTTGATGAACCGCTTCGAGCTGTCGATGTCGGCCGGGATCTCGACCGTTTCGCCTTCCGGCGTGACGGCAGTGTGCTTGCGCCCACCGAAGATCGCCCGGAACGGCCACGCGATGGCGTTGCCGATGGCTCCGAACACCGCGCCGAACAGCCGGCCGATCCAGCCGTGGCGGATGACGCTCGGGGCGGTGATCATCACCGGCACCATCACCAGGGTGAGGGCGGTCGAGACGAACAGGCCCGAAACCAGCGCCGCCGAGAGGTGCGTGAACCACGAACCGGCGAGGCCACCCCAGACGATCTCGCGCCGGATAAAGTCGAACTCGACGTTCACCGCCATCGGGATCACGCCCAGCGCCGTCACCGTGGCGGTGAGCAGCACCGGCCGCACGCGCTGGGCCGCAGTGATCAGCATCGCCTTGGTCGGCTCCACCCCGTCACCACGGTTGTAGTGGTTGTAGGTGTCGATCAGCACGATGCCGTTCTTCACCACGATACCTGCCAGCGCCACGATGCCGAGGCCGGTCATGATCGCCGAGAAGCTCATCCCGGTGATCGTCATGCCCAGCATCACACCGGCCAGCGACATGACCACGGTCGAGAGTGTCACCAGCACCTGGTAGAAGCTGTTGTACTCGAGCAGCAGCACCAGGAAGATGATGAACAGGGCAGCGGCCAGTGCCTGCATGATGAAGGCATTGGTATCGCCGATCTGCTCGTCCGCGCCGCCGAACGCCACCTTGGTGGTCGACGGGAAGCCCTGCTCGGCCACCCAGGCCTTCAGCTGCTCGACCTTGGCGTCGGTGGCAACACCCGGCGTCAGGTTGGCCGCGACGTTCATCACGTAGAGGCCGTTCTTGCGGCTGATATTGGCGACCTTCGGCACGGCCTCGCGCTTGATGAAGTTCGACACCGGCACGAGGCCCTGCGCCGTGACCACGCGGAGCGAGTCGAGGCTGTCGAAGCTGCGCTCCTCGAGCGGCAGGCGGACGCGGATATCCAGTTCGTCATCCGCATCGTCCGGCCGGTACGAGCCCAGCTTCACGCCCGAAGTGACCAGCTGCACGTAAGGGCTGAGCTCGCGCACGCCGATGCCGTACTTGGCCGCGGCGACGCGGTCGATGGTCACTTCCCAGTCGATGCCGGGAGATGGACGACCGTCTTCCACGTCCATGGTGTCGCCGAGCTGGTTCTCGACATAGTCGCGCAGCTTGGTCACCACCGGCGTCAGATCGGAATAAACCGTGCTTTCGACCGTCAGGTTGATCGCCTTGCCGGCCGGCGGGCCGTTTTCCTGCGCCGCGATCTGCACTTCGAGGCCCGAGATGTTCTTCACCCGGTCACGGATGTTCTGGAAGATCTCCTCAGCCTTGACGCGCTCGTTCCACGGCTGCAACTGCAGGTTGAACTGCCCGATGGTGTCCGGCGGACCACCGCTCGACATGGCGCTGCCGCCACCCGAGAAGGTCATGATCGAGTCCTGCACACCCTGCACCTGCAGGATCTGGTTCTCGACTTCCACCAGCATGTCGCGGATCTCGGTCGGCGAGTAGTTGCCGCGCGCGATCACGTTCACCGTGCCGAACTCGGCCTCGGAGGCCGGGAAGGCTTCCATGCCGGTCGGGTTGGCGATGTAGGCGTAGAACATGAAGCCGACGACGGTGAAGCCCGCCAGCAGCGAAATGATCGGATGCCGGATCAGGTGCTGCAGCGTGCGCACATAGACGCCCGTCGGCCCCTTCACCTTCTTCACGTCGAACTTGTCGGGGTACATGACGACGTCCGCGGCTTCCTTGGCCTTGGGGT
>JAEUMC010000604.1 GCA_016793415.1 Devosia sp.
TCCTCGCCCGCCCACGCCGCCTCCGGACCGGATGCTTCGGCGCAGATGATGCCCATGTCGCGCGAGAGCGCGGCGATCGCCGCCGGCAGCACCCCGGCGGTCGGCGCCAGGTGACCGTTGAGGCCGAGTTCGCCGATCGCCAGGTAGCCCTCGAGCGCATCGGACGGAATGGCGCCGATCGCCGCCATCAGCCCGAGCGCGATCGGCAGGTCGTAATGGCTGCCCTCCTTGGGCAGGTCGGCCGGCGCCAGGTTCACCGTGATGCGCTTGGGCGGCAGGCTGAGGCCCGAGGCATAAAGGGCGGCCCGCACGCGTTCGCTCGATTCCTTCACTGCCTTGTCGGGCAAGCCAACCAGAAAGAACTTGGGCAAGCCGGGCGCGATCTGCACCTGCACGTCGACCGGCACCGCCTCGATCCCCTGAAACGCCACCGTCGCGACCCGCGTGACCATCTTGTGCCCCCAACACCCGCGCGGCACGCTAGCAGCAGGTCCGTGGTGGAGGCAAGAACATTAAGTGAACAAACGACCAGCCCGGACGCGCCGGATCAACCGACCTTCCTAGGCGAATTCGCCGACGGCGCGTCCCCAGGAACAGAGCGCCGACAGAATTAGGGCAGCAGAGTAATATCCTCGGTCGGCGAAGATCATCGAAGGATTGACCCCTCCCCCGGCCGCTTCAATGCTGTCCGGCATCACCTTGAGCACGGGCACGGTCGGCCACAAGCCGTTCGCCAGCTGCGTTTCGAGCAGGGCATTTGCGGCGAGGCGTGCCTCCGACATCCGCCCGGTGAGGAGCGCCCAGTGCAGAAAGTAGCCGGTGTCGAGCGATGAACTCGTCAGGCGTTCCGACGGAGCCTCCAGCAGTTCTGGCGGGGGATCGCGACCGGCCGAACGGCTGGCGATGATCCAGTTCACTCGCCCAGCCCATCTCAGGTTCCACCAGAAACTGGCGCGCATCGTCGCCCAACCGTGAGCCGCGGCCCAGGCGAAGGCGCGCTCGATCGCAACCCGGTTCTCAGTTCGATCCATCCATGGCGCCAGTGCCTGGATGGCGACCGCCGTCACCTCGGGGTGCCCAAGTGTCCAACTGGAGGTTTCGGTCGCGTCTCGGAAGGTACCAAACGAACCATCGTCGCGCTGGAACCGCAGCAAGCATTTGGCATTCCGTTCGGCCAGTTCGGGCCGAACCAGCGCGAACAGCAGAAGCCAGTGTGCCGTAGAGTCGGCATCGACCGGCGAGCGAACGTTGTAGCCGAGCCCCTCGTTCCACGCCCGGGCGAGAAACTGCGCCGCACGGGCGATATGAGTCTTGCTGTCGAACGTTGCGCCGATCGCGTTAAGACGTGCTGCGACGTGCGCTGTCACCCAGTGATCGGAGACCCCGACGCCGGGGAGATCGAAATCCTGCCACGACCCCGCGGCGCCTTGTGCGCGGTGCAGGGCGGTCAGCGTCAGCAGGCAGGCGCGACGCAACCGGCCCTTCATCCGAACCGGCTCCATCCGCGTGACGTGCATGGAGGCGGCCGTGTTGGTGGATCGATCCTCCGGCGCGATCAGGGCGAAGTATGCGCTGCTGCGCTGCAAGCCATTCCAGTCCGAACATGAAACCGTCTGACACTGGAGGGCCAGGCCGGCTGCAGCTGCGGCACTGGCCGCTCTTGTGTAAGCTTGGGTCCGCAGCACCTCCGAGATGAGCGCCTCGGGGGCAGGACCCCGGTCGAGCGAGAACTCGGCCTTGAGGTCGTCGATCTCCCCCGCGGCATCCAGTGATACCGTCAGCCCCCATTTTCCGGTCAGATCTGGAGCGGCGGCGATTGCTTCCATCCACTTTGTGGTAGCGGCGGTGACGGTGGTGCCGAGGCGGATTTCCACGCCTGCCAGAAGGGCGCGCGGCGAAGAGCGACCGGCATCGAAATAGATCGAGTAGCCACCATCGGGCGACAGCCCCCTTGCGGTCCCGATGACAGTGCCGGTGGATTTGAGGAATGACAGGATGTGTTCGGCATCCCTCGATAGACGCGCGGGCCACATACCCAATCGAGCGAGCCGAGTGACCAGGGCGCCGGGTCGCTCCGCGCAACCGTAGTAGAGGCGCGGGGGGGCCGAGCGACGGGTCAGCGATGCGCCGATTCCCAGATAGCCATCCCTTCCATTGTCACTGTGAAGCAGCTTTTCCAGCAGAGCGGCCGAGCCTTCGGCGCCTGGATCGCAGCGCAACAGGATCTGTCGCAGGGTATCGGTGGACGCCTGCGGCTGGGCCGTGGCCCGAATGTCGTCCGGCGCCGTCGGCGAAATGGCTAGCAGGATGCCGATCCGCTCACCGGTCAGGGCCGTGGGCTGATGAGCGAGGGAGTTGCGCAGAACATCTTCGAACCACCAAGGACTGTCGGCTCCGGCTT
>JAEUMC010000630.1 GCA_016793415.1 Devosia sp.
CTCGCCGCCCGCGGCATCGATGGTTCGCTTTACCAGATGCTGACCGAGACCTATCACCTCAAGATCGAGAAGGCGGAGCAGTCG
The DNA here is from genome assembly GCA_016793415.1 of Devosia sp. Classification (GTDB taxonomy): domain Bacteria; phylum Pseudomonadota; class Alphaproteobacteria; order Rhizobiales; family Devosiaceae; genus Devosia_A. The sequence goes on from JAEUMC010000630.1 coordinate 85, forward strand.
ATCCACGCCACCGTGCTTGACCCGGCCATGGCCAAACTCCTCGGCGTCCCCGAGTTCTCGCCGGCCTTCAAGGTGCTGCGCGTCGCCTATGACGCCAGGAACCAGCGCATCGAGTATGCGGAAAGCGTCTATCGCGCCGACCGCTACTCCTACGATTTCGTCATTTTCCGCACGAGCCGAGACCATACGAATTGACGTCCACACGTGCCCTTTCGCTCGCCTTCCTTCCCCTCGATGAGCGCCCGGTCAATATCGGCCTGCCCGCCGGTGTTGCCTCCATTGCCGGCGCCACCCTGGTGCTGCCGCCGACCGAACTGCTGCCCCAGCTGCGCCAGCCCGGCGATGCCGATAGCCTCGGCCGCTGGCTCGAAAGCACGGCGCCGTCGACCGATGCGGTGATCGCCTCGCTCGACATGCTCTGCTATGGCGGGCTGATCGCGGCCCGCACCACCGCCGATACGACGCTCGGCGCCCTCACCCGGCTCGACGTGCTGCGCCGCCTTCATGCCGCGCACCCCGGGCTGCCGCTCTGCGCCGTATCGCTGGTGATGCGCGCCTCCAACTCTTACAACCCGCAGGAAGAGCCGGATTACTGGGCCCGGCACGGCATGGAGCTGCATAAGCTCGGCGCCCTGCACCACCGTGACCTGCTGGAAACCCTCGGCGCCAGCCATGCCGGCAATGCCGAGGCGCTTGCCGCCCTGCGCGCGGCGCTCCCCGGCGAAATCGTCGCCGATTTCGAGCGCCGGCGGCTGCGCAACCATCACGTCAATCTCGAAGCCATCGCGCTTGCCTCCGAAGGCGTTGTCGATCCACTGCTGATCACCGCCGACGATACTGCCGAACACTCGGCCGGCTCGGCCGAGCAGGTGTGGCTGAAGCAGTGGAGCCACGTGCTGCCGATTGCAGGCGAAGTGCTGATGTATCCGGGCGCCGACGAGGTGGCGGCCGTGCTGGTGGCCCGCCAGCTCGCCGCCCGCTTTGGCGTCACGCCGCGCTTCACCGTCGAATGCGCCGATCCGCCAGGCATGCAGCGCATCGCCAAATACGAGAACAGCCCGATGCACGAGGCGGTCGATCGCCAGTTGCGCGCCTCGGGCTCGGTGACTGTTGCCGATTCCACCGCCATGGCGCTGGTCGTTCACGCCCCCGACCCCAAACGGCGCGATCATTGCGGCATGGTGGTGCAGAAATCCGGCACCGGGCATGACGGCGTGCAGTCGATCTTTGATGCCGACGACGCTGTCGAAGCCAACAAGACCGCCGATCTCATCGCCAACCTGCTGGCGGCCGGTCGCGAGGTGGCGCTGGCCGACCTGCGCTATTCCAACGGCGCCGATCCGCTGCTGATCGAAGAGCTGCATCGCCGCGGCATCCTGCTCGAACTCGTTGCCTATGGCGGCTGGAACACCGCCGGCAATGCACTGGGCTCGGTGGTCGCCGCCGCCGCGGCGATCCAGATCGGCCGTGCCGCCGGCACCTTCGATCCGAGTGCCGCGCGCCGGGTGCTGCTGCACCGGCTGATCGATGATTTTGCCTACATGACCGACGTGCGCCGGCCACTGAATGCCGGGGTCTATACCTTCGCCGACCGCACGGAGGAGGCAGCGGCCGAACGCTCCATCGGCGCCGGCCTCGACGCCACCCTGAAGCGCCTCACCGGGCGGGACGACCTCGGCATTGCCGATGTCCGCTTCCCCTGGCACCGCAGCTTCGAAGTCGACTTCACCATCGCCGGGAATCTCTCGTGACCACTGCCCTGCTCCAGCGTCTCGAACGCCAGCTGATCGTTTCCTCGCAGGCGATGAACCCCAAAAGCCCGCTGCGTCAGCGTCCGGATATCCTGGCGCTGCTGGCCGAAGCGGCCGAGCTCGGCGGCGCCGGCGGTTTCCGCCTCAACGGCGCCGATGTCGTCGGCCTGCTGCGCCCGCGCACCAGCCTGCCGATCATCGGCATCGTCAAGGACACCCGCGAGGGGTTCGACAACTACATCACCACCTCGAGCACCGACGCCGAGGCGCTCGCCGCCGCCGGCGCCGACATCGTCGCCATCCAGGCGACCTCAGGCACCCGGCCGGGCGAGAGCTTTGCCGAAATCGCCGCCACCACCCACCGGCTCGGCAAGCTCGTGATGGCAGATATCGCGACCCTCGATGAAGCGCGGCAGGCCGCCGCCGAGGGCGCCGACCTCATCGCCACCACCATGGTGGGGCACACGGCGCTGACCGAGGGCCAGACCCGTCCACCCTTCGACCTGGTGGCCGAGATTGTCGCGGCGCTCGACGTGCCGGTGGTGGTCGAAGGCGGCATCTGGACCCCGGAGCACGTCGCCGCCTCGTTCGACCGCGGCGCCTTCGCCGTAGTCTGCGGCTCCGCCATCACTGCGCCCGACATCATCACCGAACGGCTGGTCGCGGCGATTCCGGGTCGATAGCTCAGAGTTCTTGGCGCCCCTCACCCTAACCCTCTCCCCAGAGGGGCGAGGGGACGATGGGTTCACCGACAGTGCCACAACGCCCC
>JAEUMC010000471.1 GCA_016793415.1 Devosia sp.
TGCCGCAACTGCAGCGGGACGCCTCAGTGGTAGTGCTGGGCTCGATCGCCGGCCTGCGCGGCTCACCGGCAACGCCGTTCTACGCCGCAAGCAAGGCGGGCCTCAGGAATCTCGCTGCGTCGTTGGCGCTGCTGCTCCAACCCAGGGGGATCCGGGTCAATGTGGTGGCGCCCGGACTGATCGATACGCCGCTGACCGATGCACTCAACGTGACGCTGGCGCAGCAGCGCGGCCTCAGCCTCGAAACCATCGCCGCCGACCGCGCCGCGCCCATTCCCATGGGGCGGGCCGGCACTGCCGACGAGGTCGCCGATGCCTGCCTCTACCTGCTCAGCCGGCAATCGTCCTACACCACCGGCTCGACCGTATTCCCGGCCGGCGGGGTGCTGGCCGGCGTGGTCTAGCCGCCGACCTGCCAAGCAGCGTTCGTCTGCAGCGCCGGGCCACCGGGCTCGGCGGCTTACACCATGGCGGTCTGGCCCCTCAGCCTCCTTGCCGTGGCGACCAGGTTGGCCAGCGCGGATTCCACCTCGGGCCAGTTACGGGTCTTGAGGCCGCAGTCGGGGTTGACCCAGAGCTGCTCGGCGGAAATGCCCTCGGCGGCCTTCAGCAGCAGGGTTTCCATGTCGGCCTGGCTGGGGACGCGCGGCGAGTGGATATCCCACACGCCGGGGCCGATCTCGTTGGGGTAGCGGAAATCGCGGAACGCCTCGAGTAGCTCCATGTCCGAGCGGGAGGTTTCGATGGAAATGACGTCGGCATCCATCGCGGCGATTGCCCCCATGATGTCGTTGAATTCGGCGTAGCACATATGAGTGTGCACCTGGGTGTCGTCGGCCACCCCCGAGGCGGTGATGCGGAAGCAGTCGACGGCCCATCCGAGATAGTCCTGCCGCTCGCCGTGGCGCAGCGGCAGGCCCTCACGCAGCGCCGGCTCGTCGATCTGGATGATGCCGATGCCTGCCGCCTCGAGGTCGAGCACCTCGTCGCGGATGGCGAGCGCGATCTGCCGGCAGGTTGCGGAGCGCGGCTGGTCGACCCGCACGAAGCTCCATTGCAGGATGGTCACCGGCCCGGTCAGCATCCCCTTCATCGGCTTGTCGGTGAGCGAGGCAGCAAAGGCCGACCAGCGCACCGTCATCGGCGCCGGCCGCGAGACATCGCCATAGATCACCGGCGGCTTGACGCAGCGCGAGCCGTAGGACTGGACCCAGCCGTTCCTGGTGAAGGCAAAGCCGTCGAGCTGCTCGCCGAAATACTCCACCATGTCGTTGCGCTCGAACTCGCCATGCACCAGCACATCGAGCCCGAGGCGCTCCTGGATGCGCACCGCCCGCTCGGTCTCCGCCTCGAGGAACCGCTCGTAGCTCGCCTGGTCGATGCCGCCGTGCCTGAACGCCGCGCGGTGCTCGCGCACCTGCTGGGTCTGCGGGAAGGAGCCGATGGTGGTGGTTGGGAAGGCCGGAAGCCGGAACCGCCGGCGCTGCGCCTCTTGCCGCAGCGGGAACGGGCTGCCGCGGTGGAGCGGCACGCCCGCAGCAGCCCGCGCCACCACCGCCGCGCGGTGGATGCGCGGCGAGTTCCGGTGTGACAGGGCGGCTGCCGCGCTCGCTTCGAACGCCGCCTTCGCTGCTGGTCGTCCCTGCTGCATGGCGGTGGTCAGCGCCGACACCTCGCCGAGCTTCTGCGTGGCGAAGGCCAGCCAACTGCGCAGTTCCGCATCGAGATCGGTCTCGCCTTCGAGATCGACCGGGCTATGCAGCAGCGAACAGGAGGGCGCGACTTCCAGCCGGTCCCGGCCGACGCTGTCCCAGGCCCTGCTGACCAGCGCCAGTTGCCGGTCGAGATCGGTCCGCCAGATATTACGGCCGTCGATCACCCCGACCGACAGCAGTCTGTCGGCCGGCAGCGCCTGCAACACCGCCGGCAATTGCTCAGGCGCGCGCACGAGATCGATATGGAGGCCGGCGACGTGCAGCCCGGCGGCGAGCGCAGTGTTATCCCCCAGCGCACCGAAATAGCTGGCGAGCATGAGGCGCGGCGCCACCGGCTGCAGCACCTCATAGGCCCGGCGTAGCCCGTCCCG
>JAEUMC010000689.1 GCA_016793415.1 Devosia sp.
GCCGGGATGATCGGGGTGTCGGGGCTGGGCGCCTATGTCTCGGGCAAGGCCGGGATCGTCGGGTTGAGCAAGGTCGCGGCGCTCGACTATGCCGATCGCGGCATCCGGGTAAACGTGGTGGCGCCCGGCCCGATCCTCACCCACCATCTCGAAGCGGCGGGAGCCGAGGCGCAGCGGCAGGCGGGGCTCGCGACGCCGATGCGACGGATCGGCCGCGTCGAGGAGGTGGCCGAGGTGGTGAGCTGGCTCTGCTCGGATGGCGCAAGCTTCGTCACCGGCGCGGTGTTGCCGATCGATGGCGGGCAGAGCGCCGGAAACAAGATCCAGAACACCTACCGGCAGGGCGAGCCGATGCGGGCTCCGGGCTGAGAGACTCCCTCGCGCTGCCGCTGCTACACAGTTCGCGGAGAACGAGGGAGACGATTCGATGCAGGCTCTGCGGCAGGTGGTGGTGCACCACGACGATCTGGGGGCGAGCTGGAGCGCCAACATGGCGTTCCTCGAGCTCACTGAGCAGGGCGTGGTGACCTGCGGCTCCGTGATGGTGCTGTGCCCGTGGTTTCCGCACATGGCGCAGCTGGCGCGTGAAAACCCCGAACTCGATATCGGCGTGCACCTGACGCTGACAGCAGAGTTCGACCGCTTTCGCTGGCGGCCGATGACCGGCACGGCCGATAACGGCATGTGCGACGCCGAAGGGTTCATGCCGCGCCGAGTGGCCGACACGCAGGGCGCCGACCTCGCCGCAGTGGAGGCGGAGCTTCGGGCGCAGATCGATGCGGCGCTCGCCGCCCGTATCGACGTGACGCATCTCGACGCCCATATGGGGACGGTGTGGCTGCCGGAATTCGTCGAGCTCTATGAACAGCTCGGCGCCGACTACGCGCTGCCGATCTTCCTCCCCGGCCCGCAGGATGCCTGGGTGGAACCGTCAGTGGCGCTCGATCGCGCCTGGGCCAAGGCAGCGGCCCGTGGTAACCCGCTGTTCGACGGCGTGGTGTCGACCCCGTTCCCCAATCTCAGCCCGACGGTGGCGGACTATCGGCGCATTCTCGACAGCGCCCGGCCGGGGCTGAACTGGGGTGCCTTCCACTTCACCAAGCCCGGCGACATCGCCATGATCTCCGACGACGCGCCGCTGCGGCTCGCGGAGTATGAGATCTTCCGCTCAGGCGCGGTGGAGCGGATGTATGCGGAGCTGGGGCTGGAGCTGGTGGGGATGCGCGGGTTCCGGGAGCAGCTGCGGAGCCGGGGCACATAGGCGGCGGTTCTTGCACGGTCGCTTCCCTCCCCCTTGAGGGGAGGGATTGAGGGAGGGGGTGGTGCGGTGATCACCGATGGACCCCCACCCCTCCCCTCAAGGGGGAGGGGAGCCGGGCCGGTGCACCCGGAATGTCGAATCACCCCACGCCAGTTCGACTAGCCTCGCAAACAGGAGGTGCCTCGCCATGAAGTTCGTGTGTCTGGTCTATATCGACAGCGCCGCCATCGGCGCGCTGAGCGAAGCCGAAGGCCGGCAGCTGGCCGACGACTCGATCGCCTTCGACTGGGGGCTGCGCGACAGCGGCAAGCTGATCCTGGCGCAGCCGCTGCAGGAGCCGCAGGCAGCCGTGACAGTGCGGCAGCGGGCGGGAAAATTCTCCAGCACCGACGGCCCGTTCGCCGAAGCCAAGGAGCACCTGGGCGGCTTCTTCCTGATCGAAGCCGAAGATATCGACGAAGCGATCGCGGTGGCGAAAACCAGCCCGATCATGCGGGTGGCGAGCATCGAAGTGCGGCCGGCGCTGGAGCAGGTGGACAGCGTGACCGGGCGCGGCCGGCCGGAGGTGAAGTAGGACCAACGGCCGCCCTTGCGGCAATGGCCGGTGGTCGCCAATGTCGCGGGCATGACTGTTCCCCTCCACACGCCCTATGACGGGTCCGCAAAACTCTTCCAGATCGGCGTGAAACCACTCTCGCTTGCCGAATGGATCGAGGTCGACGACCGCCTGGCGGTCGACCTTGCCGAGAAGGAGAAGGTGAGCGCGGCGCACGCGGGCTCGGGGTTTATGGCCGAGCCTGGAACGGAGCAGGCGCAGGCCGAGGTGCTGGCTCTGCTGGTGGAGCACCTCGTGGCGCAGTTCCCGCAGCACTACCGGCGGATCGGTGACGGGGTCGAGATCGTCCCCGCCGGGACGCGCGTGGCGCTGGGCGTGCCGGGTGAGGCGCCGCTCAGGGCAGCGGCTAGGCTGGTGCAGGAAGACCTGGTGCTGATGCGTCGCGGCGAGGCGGGCTGGCGACTCGCGGCGGCCTCGCTCTCTTTCCCCTCGTCATGGTCGCTCCGGGAGAAGTTTGGGCGGGTGTTGCATGAGGTGCATGGGCCGGTGCCCGGATTTGGCGCCGGGACGCGCAACGCAGAACTGATCCAGCGCATGTTCGACAACGCGCGGCCCGAAACGCCGATGCTCCGCTGGAACTGGTCGCTCTATGGGGACGACCGGCTATTTCACCCGGAGACGGCTGGTCCCGAAACGCGGCGCTTTGGGCCGGGCGAGCGGGCGGCAAGCGTGTTCCTGCGGGTCGAGCGGCAGACACTGCGGAAGCTGCCGCTGAGCGGCGATATCCTGTTCACCATCCGCATCCATGTCGATCCGCTGGCCCGGCTGGAGCAGCACCCGGAGGCGGCGAGGATAGCCGGCTCGCTGGTCGCTCAGCTCATGGCGCTGGGGGCCGCCGAACTCGACTACAAGGGTTTGACGCTGGAGCGCGACCGGCTGGTGGCGCGGCTGGGCGAGATCGCCGCTCGTGCGGCTTGAAGTCGAAGGGCCCGGGGTGATCCCCGGGCCCTTCAATTATCGCTCGATGAGTTGGAGCGGTGCTTACGCCCCGCCCGCCATGTGGGCCAAAACCGCCAGCAGCAGCAGGGCCACGATGTTGGTGATCTTGATCATCGGGTTCACGGCAGGACCAGCCGTGTCCTTGTAGGGGTCGCCGACGGTGTCGCCGGTGACCGAGGCCTTGTGGGCGTCGGAGCCCTTGAAGTGCTTGACGCCGGCCGAGTCGGTGAAGCCGTCTTCAAAGCTCTTCTTGGCATTGTCCCAGGCGCCGCCGCCAGCAGTCATCGAGATGGCGACGAACAGGCCAGTGACGATCACGCCCATCAGCATAGCGCCGAGGGCCGAGAAGGCCGCAGCGGTGCCGGCGATCCAGTAGATGACGAGGAACACGATGATCGGCGAGAGCACCGGCAGCAGGGAGGGAACGATCATTTCCCGGATCGCGGCGCGGGTCAGCATGTCCACCGCCTTGCCGTAATCGGGCTTCTCGGTGCCGGCCATGATGCCCGGCTTTTCCTTGAACTGGCGGCGCACTTCCACCACCACCGACTGGGCGGCGCGGCCCACGGCAGTCATCGACATGCCGCCGAACAGGAACGGCAGCAGACCACCGAACAACAGGCCCACCACCACATAGGGGTCGGCGAGCGAGAAGCTCAGCGGCCCGAGTCCCGCGAAGAACGAGCCTTCCGGCGCGTTCTGCGAGAAGTACTGCAGGTCCTGGGTATAGGCGGCGAACAGCACCAGGGCGCCGAGGCCGGCCGAACCGATGGCATAGCCCTTGGTGACGGCCTTGGTGGTGTTGCCGACGGCATCGAGCGCGTCGGTGTTGTGACGCACTTCCTTGTCGAGGCCGGCCATTTCGGCGATGCCGCCGGCGTTATCGGTCACCGGGCCAAAGGCGTCGAGGGCGACGATCATGCCGGCCAGCGCCAGCATGGTGGTGACGGCGAAGGCGATGCCGAACAGGCCCGCGAGGTTGTAGGTGACGATGATGCCGACGACGATGACGATGGCCGGGAGCGCCGTCGATTCCAGCGAAACCGCGAGGCCCTGGATGACGTTGGTGCCGTGGCCGGTGACGGAAGCTTCGGCGATCGAGTTGACCGGGCGCTTGTTGGTGCCGGTGTAGTACTCGGTGATGACGATGATCAGGCCGGTGATGACGAGGCCGGCAACGCCGCACCAGAACAGGTTCCACGGCGTGAACTGCTTGCCGCCTTCGATGCCGAGCTGCACGTCGAGCCCGCCGAACACCCACATCAGGGTGGGCAGCAGCACGATGAGCGACAGCACGCCGGTAGCGATGAGGCCCTTGTAGAGGGCGTTCATGATGTTGTTGTCGCCACCGAGCTTGACGAAGTAGGTGCCGATGATCGAGGTGACGACGCAGGCACCGCCGATGGCGAGCGGCAGCACCATGCCGGCCAGCTTGAACGCATCGGGCAAGACGATCGCTGCCAGCACCATGGTGGCGACGGCGGTCACTACATAGGTTTCGAACAGGTCGGCGGCCATGCCGGCGCAATCGCCGACATTGTCGCCGACGTTGTCGGCAATGGTGGCCGGGTTGCGCGGGTCATCCTCGGGGATGCCGGCTTCGACCTTGCCCACCATGTCGCCGCCGACGTCGGCGCCCTTGGTGAAGATGCCGCCGCCGAGACGGGCGAAGATCGAGATCAGCGATGCGCCGAAGCCCAGCGCCACCAGCGAGTCGATGACGGTGCGGCTGGTCGGCGCGAGGCCGAGCATCTGGGTGAGGATGATGAAGTAGAGGGTGACGCCGAGGAGACCGAGGCCGGCAACGAGCAGGCCGGTGACCGCGCCGGACTTGAAGGCGAGGTCGAGGCCGCCAGCCAGCGATTTGGTCGCCGCCTGGGCGACGCGCACGTTGGCGCGGACCGAGACGTTCATGCCGATGAAGCCCGCGGCGCCCGAAAGGATGGCGCCGATGGCGAAGCCGACGGCGGCATAGGCGCCGAGCAGGATGAAGGCGAGGATGAAGATGACCACGCCGACGATGCCGATGGTGGTGTACTGGCGGCGGAGATAGGCGGAGGCGCCCTCACGCACTGCGGCGGAAATCTCCTGCATGCGGGCTGAACCCGCATC
>JAEUMC010000714.1 GCA_016793415.1 Devosia sp.
GGGGTGCGCGTTATCGGGTTCGGACCGGGCCGGGTGCGGCTGTGCATCCATCGCGGGATCGCTGCAGCCAGTGTCACCGCCATCGCCGATGCCTTTGCGATGGCGGCGCGGGCAACGGGTAGAAAGCTAGGGGATTGAGCATGTCGAAATGGGGGCCGATGCCCGAGGACCTGGAGGCCGCGCGCCGGGTGGTGGTGTCGCGCAATGTGATGATCCCGATGCGCGACGGGAAACGACTGGCCACGGACATTTACCGGCCGGGCCTCGAGAATGGCGATCCGGCCCCGGGGCCGTTTCCCGTCATCCTCACGCGCACTTCCTACGACAAGTCGAACCCGGTGATGCAGGTGGAGCCGGTGGGGCATTTCTTCGCCGCGCATGGCTACGCCGTCGCGATCCAGGATCTGCGCGGGCGAGGGGAATCCGAGGACGTCGGCAATTATCACCACGTGGCCAACCCTGCCGAAGGCGATGATGGGTATGACACCGTGGAGTGGCTGGCGGCGCAGCCCTGGAGCAACGGCCGAGTGGGCATGGTCGGCACCTCGCATAGCGCCGTGTGCACCAATGCCGCGGCGCTGAAACGTCCGCCCGGGCTCAAGGCGGCGTGGATCGACTCAGCGCCGACAAGCGGCATGGACTGGCAATGCAGGCGCGGCGGCGCCATGGCGATGCAGATGTTTCCTGCCCTGTTCGTCCACGCCCATGATGCGCCGGAAATCCGCAACGACCCCGCTGCCCAGGCGCGCATCGAATGGGGTGGACGACATGTGCGCGACCAGTTGCTCAGCATGCCCTTCAAGCCGGGGCAGACGGCGCTGGCCGCGGTGCCGAACCTCGAGCGCATCCTGTTCCACTATTACCAGGACGGCACGTTCAACGATTTCTGGGCGATGGAAGTGCTCGACAACAAGTCGCGCTGGGATCAGTTCGCCGACATCCCATGCGTGCTCTCGACCGGCTGGTACGACCTCTTCACCGAAGAAGCGACGCAGCAGTTCGCCGAACTCGCGCGACGGAACACGGCTCAGATGAAGCTGATCGTGGGCCCATGGAACCACACCGCGATGCGCGGCGGCGGCAGCGTGGTGGGCGAGGTGGATTTCGGCGCCAGCGCCGCCTGGGGATACGCCCGCTACAACAGCGAACGGCTGCGCTGGTTCGATCGCTGGCTCAGGGACATTGAGACCGGGGTCGAGGAGGACCCGCCCGTGCGCCTGTTCACCATGGGCGGCGGGGCCGGCACGATCAGCGCCCCCACGGCAAGCGGGGCGGGGGTATTCGGCACCGGCATCGCCGCCAGGGGCTATCTCGCCCATGGCGGCCGCTGGCGAAGCGAAGCGGAGTGGCCGCTGTCACGCGCTGCTGCTACCCCGTTCTACCTCCATCCGGGGAACCGGCTCTCGACCGAAGCGCCGCCGGACAGCGCCGGAGCCGCCACCTGGACGCACGATCCGCAACATCCAGTGCCGACGCTGGGCGCGAGCGTTGCGCCGTTTCTCGAGTTCGTGCCGCTGCCCAAGGGCATCTCGCCGGATTATCTGTCGACGCGGGGCCGGATGACCACCTTCACCTATGACGGCCCGATGCATCAGCGTGAACGGCCCGACATCTTCGGTTCGACCGAGCCTTATCCGATGCTTTCGGAACGCGCCGATGTGGTGGTGTTCGAAACCGAACCGCTGGCGGAAGCGGTGGAGGTGACCGGGCAGATCCGGGTGAAGCTATGGGTCAGCTCCAGCGCGCTCGACACCGATTTCACCGCCCGCCTGATCGACGCCTATCCGCCCAGCCCGGAGGTGCCGGAAGGCTATCACATGAACATCGTCGACTCGATCCTGCGCGCCCGCTTCCGCGACGGCTTCGATGCCGAAAAGCTCATGGAGCCAGGCACGGTCTATCCGATCACCATCGTGCTGCCGCCAACCTCGAACGTGTTTGCGAGGGGACATCGCATCCGTCTCGACATTGCTTCCTCCAATTTCCCGCAGTTCGACGTGAACCCCAATACGGGCGAGCCTCTCGGTCGCCACACCCACTCCGTGCGGGCGCTGAACAGCGTCCATTTCGGCGCGAGCCATCCCTCGCATATCGTCTTGCCGATCATGCCCGTGGAGGTGACAGGCTCGCCTTCCGCGCTATAGTCCGGTCCTCCGCACGGCCTCGCTGGTGAGGCGGTGCCCGACCATGCGCGCTATGAGCACCATCTACGACACGACCGGCCTCAGCCCCGAATCCACTCGCCTCAGCGAACTCGAATATTCGATGATCGTCTCGATCAACGGCTTCTGGAGCTGGGTCTCGCACTGCGCCGAGGCAGCGGGAGGCCGGGGCATGGGGCCGCTCGACGTGCTGGTGCTGCACGCGATCAACCTGCGGGCGCGCAACAAGCGGCTGGCCGACATCTGTCTCGTGCTCAATATCGAGGACAGCCACACCGTGGCCTACTCGCTCAAGAAGCTCGAGGATTACGGCTACGCAACGCACCGCGTGGACGGCCGCGACCGCATCTATCAGAGCTCCCCCGACGGCGATGCCTTTTGCGTGCGTTACCTCGAAGTGCGCGAGAAGTCGCTGGTCGAAAGCCTCAGGGCCGACGAGGTCAATTTCGACCCCCTCGACGACACCGCCAGAACCCTCAACCGGATGGCGCGATACTACGACCACGCCAGCCGGACAGCGACGATCAGCAAGCGCCGCTAGCCAGGTGTCTCGCTGTCAGCCTGACGCGGAGGGACACCCGACCTGAGCGCCTTGCGCCAACCACGAATGGCCTGGTCGGCACAGTTCAGCGCTCGCTGCGGTGGCGCGGATCGATGATGTCGCGCAGCCCGTCACCCATCAGGTTGAGGCCGAGCACTGCCACCGCGATCACGATACCGGGAAACACGGCCACCCACCAGGCTTCCTGGATATAGGTGCGGCCATCCGCGATGATGTTGCCGAGCGAGGCGGCCGGGGGCGGCGGGCCGACCCCGAGGAAGCTCATGATGGCTTCCGCGATGATCGAGACGGCGAAGACGAAGGTGAGCTGCACGATCAGCGGTGACAGGGCATTGGCGAGGATGTAGCGGAAGATGATGCGGCCGTGCCCGGCGCCCACGGCCCGCGCCGCCTCGACATACTGCATGCCCTGCGCGACGAGCACGGCGGCTCGCACGACGCGGGCGGTGCGTGGCGTGTAGGTGACGGTGAGGGCGATGATCACGGTCAGCTCCGACGGCCCCAGGGCCGAGGCAAGCGCGATTGCCAGCAGCACGCCCGGAAAGGCCATCAACCCGTCGAGCACCCGCATGAGCAAACCGTCCAGCCAGCGCACATAGCTGGCCAGAGTCCCGAGGATGGTCCCGAGGATGCCGGTGAGCATCGCCACGATGAGACCGATCGCCAGTGAGACCCGCAGGCCGTAGATGACCCGGCTCAGGATATCGCGGCCGAAACCGTCGGTGCCGAACCAGAATCGCTCCGTTGGCCCCATCAGGATATCGCTGTAGTTGCTTTTGTTCGGGTCATAGGGCGCGACCCAGGGCGCCAGCAGGGCGATGGCCGTAAGGACAAAGAGGATCGTCGCGCCGATCAGGAACGATGGGTGCATCGAAAGTTCGCGCACGAACATCAGCGTGCGGCGGCGCCGTGCGCGACGCATCTCGCTGCGGAGCGAACCGCCGGCGTCGAGTGTCTCGATCGTTTCAGCGCTCATCGCGCACCCTTGGGTCGATAAGGCCGTAGAGCATGTCGACGACGATGTTGACGAAAACGAAGATCGAAGCCGTTACCAGCAGGCCTCCCTGGATCACGGGAAAGTCGCGGCGCTGGATCGAACCGACGATGAGGCGTCCGACCCCCGGCAGGGAGAAGACCGACTCGATCACCACCGCGCCCGAGAGCAGCACGCCTGCGGTGACGCCGACGACGGTGACGATGGGGACGAGCGCATTGCGGAGCGCGTGCTTGAACACCACGACGCCGCGGCTCATGCCCTTGGCACGTGCGGTGCGGATGAAGTCCTGATCCAGCACATCGAGCATGGCGGAGCGCGACATGCGGGCGATGACGCCCATCTGGGTGAAAGCCAGAGTGAGCGCGGGGAGCGTCATGCAGCGGACCCAGCCCCAGAAGTCCTCGGTGAACGGCACGAAGCCGCCGGTGGGCAGCCAGCCCAGCGTGACGCCGAACAGGATGATGAGTACGAGCCCGAACCAGAAGTCGGGAATGGACAGTCCGATCAGGGCGGCGACCATCGATCCCTGATCGAGCCAGCTGTTGTGACGGACGGCGGCGAGGACGCCGAGCAGGGTGCCCATGATGGTTGTGAGCAGCAGCGACAACCCGGCGAGCGACAGGGTGACGGGAATGCGCTCGAGCACGGCATCAACCACGGAACGATTGAGCAGGTAGGAATAGCCGAGGTCGCCCTGCAACAGGTCGCCGTACCAGTTGATGGCGCGCTCGATCAGCGGGCGGTCGATACCGAGCTGCTCGCGGATCTGCTGGATCTGTTCGGGGGTGGCGTCGGTGCCGCCGATCTCGGCGGAGACGTCGCCCGGCACCAGCCACATGATGAAGAAGGTCATCAGGGAGACGACGAAGAGCACCGGAATGGCACTCAACAGCCTGCGGGCAAGAAACAGCAGCATGTCTTTGTCAGCCTCGGGCCGAAAGCAGGGCCGGCGGAGCCCGAAGGCCCCGCCGGGGAAACTCCTGGCCGCGGTTACTGGGCGCGCCAGATGTCGTAGACGCGCGGGAAGCGGAAGGTCTTGAAGCCTTCAATGTTGGCGCGCGAGGCCTGCATCTGGCCGGTGTCGCCCAGCTTGATGATGCCGAAATACTCGTAGAGGCGCTTCTGGATCTTCTCGAAGGTCGCTTTGCGGTCTTCCTGCGTCGCGCCGGAGATCAGCTCCTGGTACAGCGCTTCGAGCTGATCGTCCTTGGCGACGAAGTGCGGGCGGGTACCGGTGAGGGTCGATGTGATGGCCACGGGGCCGAGATACGGCTCGATGCCCATGGTCAGCGTCCAGGCGTTCCAGCCGGTGTCCTGCATGCGCAGGTTCAGCACGGTGGGAAAGTCGACCTGGTTGATCACCGTCTTGATGCCGACCGCCGTCAGCTGCTCGGCGATCACGACCGCTGCGCGACCATGGAACGGGATGGTGTTGTCGGTGATGATCGTGAACGGCTCGTTGTTGTAGCCGGCCTCGGCGAGGAGCGCCTTGGCCCGCTCGACATCGTGCTTGTTGTAGTAGTCGGCAGCGCCGACATCGCCAACATCATAGGGCGTGCCGGGATAGGCCCAGTTGCCGTTGGCCTTGAACAGACCCTCGGAAGCGATGCCGACGATCGCCTCCATGTTCAGCGCCACCTGCACGGCCTCGCGGAACTTGACGTTGTTGGTCGGCGCCTCGTTGGCATTGAGGATCAGCGTGCCGAAGGCCCACTGCAGATTTTCGTAGAGCTTGATGCTGGAGTCATTGGCGAGGCGGCGGGCCGCCGGCACCGGAATCTGGTCGAGGAGATCGACCTCGCCGGCCACGAGCGCCGCAACCGCGGCGCCGGGCTCGGGCATCATGAGCAAGGTGACCATGTCGAAGTAGGCCGTCTTCTTGCCGCCGAAACCGTCCGCACCGTCATAGCGGGTG
>JAEUMC010000719.1 GCA_016793415.1 Devosia sp.
GCAATCCTGGGCGCCAACCGCTTGCCGATCGCATCGACGTCCTTGGCGGTGACGGCTTGCAGCAGCTCCGTTGCCGCGGCGCGGAGATCGTCGGGGGCCTCGACCGTTTTCGCCGTCGAGACCTTGGGGGGTGTGTAGGCCGGGCCGGCAAGAGCGACGCCGCTCAGCAGGACTGAGGCAACGATGGTTACGACGGCACGGCGCATGCGAGGTCTCCGAACGGTCTGCTTGATGGATTGGACGCTGCCGGCCGGCAAGTCCTTGGGTCCCGGTCAGGCGGCCCGCATTTCGCCCACTTCGAAGCCGCGCACGTTGCGTACCAACTGGCGGGCGAACTTTTCCAATACGGCGCGTTGGCCGGCATCGGGATCGGCAAAGCGCAGCAGCAGGTTGGCGACCAGGGTTTGGCTCGCCAGCATGTTGCCGTCGTCGATTTTCAGCGCATAGCCCCAGCCCTTGTCGCGGATGGCGCCGCACTGCACGCCTTCAGCGCCGCCCTTCTGCATCACTCGGCCGCCGAACGCTTCCATCACCAGGGTATCGAGATGGCCGGTGCCGGCGACGAGCAGCGGGTGCCTGGTCGCGGCATCGAAGATGCGCGTGGCTGCGCTGCCGAGGTCCGCAGGGAGGCCGGCGCCCGTCGCCATCTTCGCGAAACCGCGGGCGAAGGCCGAAAGCGGCGCGGCCCAGGTGGGGATCGAGCAGCCATCGGTGCCGCAGCGATCCTCGCTCAGCGGCTCGCCGATCACCGTCTCGATGGCCCGGCGCACCGCTACCTGCACCGGGTGACCGCGCGTCACGTAGTCATGCGTGTCGACGCCCAGGGCACGCGCCACGCTGAGCATACCCGAGTGCTTGCCCGAGCAGTTGTTGTGCAACTGGCTCGGCTCCAGTCCATGGGCGCGCAGCGATTCGCGTGCCCTGCTGTTGCTCGGCTGGTGCGCGCCGCATTCGAGATCGCCGGCACCGAGCCCGATATGCTCAAGGAAATGCGTCACGCCCTCGACATGCACATCCTCGCCATGGTGCGAGGCGCAGGCCAGCGCCAGTTCCTCGTCGCTCAATCCGAAGCGATCGATGGCGCCTGAAGTGACCATGGCGAGAGCCTGCATCGACTTGATCGCCGAGCGCGGGAAAACCGGGCGCGAGATATCGCCGGCCGCAGCGACGACATTGCCTTCGGCATCGGAAATCACAAAGGCACCGCGGTGGCGACTCTCGACGAAGCTGCCGCGCGTCTGTTCGATAAGGATGGGGTTGGCGTCCAAAACTCAACTCTTCAGAAGAAAAGGCCCGGAGGTTCCTAGGGAACGCGTCCGGGCCGTGAAGTCAATGTTTCGGAGGTCAGTCAAAGGCACGTGTGCATGGGGGTAGTCGAGTCGTCGTAGGAGCCTGCCGCGCCGTTTGGAGCAACGCGGCGGGAAACTTGGGGATCAGATGTCCCAGTCGTAGGACAGCTTCAGGAACTTGGCGTTCACCCAGCCCTTGGTGTCCTGCTGTTCGACGAGGCACCAGTCCGAGCCGCCCTGCGGCGCGATGATGCAGCGCTCGACCCAGACCGAGGTCTTGGGCTCGAACTCGCCGATCTTCTGCGAGTAGGACGCGGGCCACTTGCGGACGTTGAGGGTATCCCACTTCTTCACACCGACGATGTGGGCGGGGCTCTCGACGTCGTAACCGGCGGCCATGGCCGGCTGGATGGCGAAGACGGCGGCGCTGGCGATGATCAGACCGGCGAGGGTCGCGACCAGCAGCTTCTCATGGGATCTGTTCATCGGGGCATCCTTTCGGGGGCCAGAGTTCGTTCTGTTGTCCCGAATATGCCGGCGCCCGATTGAACCCCCACTGAGCCCGCCATTCAGCCGGCATTCATCGGCAAGGCGATGTGACGGCAGCAATGAGGAAGGGGCAGGAACCGTCCGGGTTCCCGCCCCTGCGCCAGATCAACCCAAATGGGCCTAGCGGTGCACGTAGAGAGTGACCGTATCCTCGCCCATCATCTTGATCGCGTAGACGTCAGCCGGGGTGTAGCCCTTCTGACGCAAGGCACGAACCATTGCCTCGTTGTCGGCTATCGCGGCGCGCCGGCCGGCGGCGTTGCCCTCTGCGGGCAGTATTGAATGGTTGGCGCAGTATTCCGTCACCCAGACGCGCTGCGGATCGACCACGGCCGCGAGTTCCGCCGGATCGATGCGGTTGAGCCCACCCAGGTGATCCTGGCAGACGTCGTCGTCGTTCTCGATCGGCAAGGCGGTGGCGAAAACGGTGGGGATGGTAGCAGCGCCCAGGCCGATGGCAAGCAGGGCAGCCAGCAGGACTCTCGACATTTCGGTTTCTCCTTCAAACCGGCGCGGGCAACACAAATGCCAAACGCCGGGCGGCCTCGCGGCCGATCCGGCGTCAGTTTAGCACCAAGGGGTTGGATCAGCGTCCGAAATTGTGGACGTAGAGGTTGATGGTATCGTCGCCCATCATCTTGACCGCGTAGACGTCATCGGCATGGAAGCCGCGCTCGGTCAGCACGTCGGTGAGCACGTCGTTCTTGGCGATGGCGGTGCGGAGGTAAGCCGCGTTGCCGTCGGAGCGCATCAAGGTCTCGTGGGTGCAGAACTCGGTGATCCAGACGCGGTAATGGCTGTCGACGCCGAGCACCTCGGCAGGCAGAACGCGCTTCAAGACGCCGAGTTGATCGCCGCAATTGGGTTCGGGCGTCGACGGCTGGTCGCCGCAGTAATTGGCCGTACACCTCTGGGCATTGGCGGGAAGAGCAGAGAACGAAGTCAGCATGGCAACCGCAAATGTTGCGGCGAGAGCGAGCTTGGTCATTTCAGTCTCCTGATCTGAGACGGCGGGGGAAACCGCGCGTCGTGGTCATTTCCAAATCGGGGGGATCGCGATGAAGCAATCCGCCTCCTGACGCTGGAGAAGAGACTGCGCCATCGGCTTTGAACCGGCACTGACGAGTGCGTTCAGGCTCGTGACAGAATGGCCCCGAGCCGTGCTAGGCTTTTGTGCAAATCAGTTCGGGAGGACGACGAGATGGCCAAGGTTCTGGTGACGGGCGGCAGCGGCAAGCTCGGGCGGGCAGTGCTGAAGGACCTGGTGACCAACGGCTATTCGGTGCTCAATGTCGACCAGACGTTGCCGAAGGATCCGATCTGCCCAACGGTGCGCATCGACCTCACCGATTTCGGCCAGGTGGCGCAGGCGATCCTCGGCGGCGTCGACGAGCGGCGCGGCCCGTTCGATGCGGTGGTGCATCTCGCCGCCATCCCGGCGCCGGGCCTGTTCGCCAACAGCCGCACCGTCGCGAACAATGTGCCCACCAGCTATAACGTGTTCGAGGCGTGCCGGCTCGCCGGGGTCAAGAACGTCGTGTTTGCCTCGAGCGAGACCGTGCTCGGCCTGCCCTTCGAAACGCCGCCGCCCTACGTGCCTGTCGACGAGGAGTATTTCCCGCGACCCGAGACGGCCTATTCGCTCGGCAAACTGCTCGACGAGACGATGGCGGCGCAGTTCTGCCGCTGGGATCCGGAGCTGAAAATCGTCGGATTGCGCTTCTCCAACGTCATGGATGTCGAAGACTACAAGGCATTCCCGGCCTTTGACGCCGACCCCAAGCTCAGGAAATGGAACCTCTGGGGCTATATCGATGCGCGCGACGGGGCGCAGGCGGTACGCCGCGGCATCGAGGCCGAGTTCAAGGGGTTCGAGGCCTTCATCATCGCCAACCAGGACACGGTAATGAGCCGCTCCAACATGTCGCTGATGGCGGAAGTGTTTCCCAAGGTGACGCACAAGCGCGAGCTCAGCCAGAACGGCACGCTGCTGTCGATCGACAAGGCGCGGCGCATGCTCGACTACAACCCGCAGCATAGCTGGCGGAACCACGTCTGATGGCCATCCGACTTGGTGGTCACGGCCTGCCGATCGGCAGCGACGACCCTTATGCCTTCGCCCGCGCGCATCGCGAGTTCGGCTATGGGGCGGCCTATGTGCCGGAGGTGAGGCTCGACGATCGCGACCGGCTGGTGGCGATCGAGCAGGCTTTTGCCGCAGCGAACGTGGTGCTGGCCGAGATCGGCATCTGGCGCAATCTGGTCTCGCCCGATGAGGCGGTGCGCAAGGCCAACCTCGCCTACGCCGTCGAGCGCCTCGCCATCGCCGATGCGGTCGGCGCCGGCTGCGCTGTCAGCTATATCGGCTCGTTCCGCGCCGGCACCGACTACGCGCCCGCCGCCGAGAACATGGGGCCGGAAGCGTTCGACGCCTGCGTCGAGACCGTGCGCTATCTGCTCGACACCGTGAAGCCGACCCGCGCGAAGTTCGCGCTCGAAATGATGCAGTATTCGCTGCCCGACAGCGTCGACAGCTATGTCGAACTGATCAATGCCATCGACCGGCCGATGTTCGGGGCGCATTTCGACCCGGTGAACATCATCATGACGCCGCGGGTCTATTTCGATAACGGGGCGCTGATCCGAGAGTGTTTCGACAAGCTGGGCCACTGGGTGGTGTCGTGCCACGCCAAGGATATCAAGCTGCACCACCAGGCGGCCCTGCATCTCGACGAAGTGTAGATCGGCGAGGGCGTGCTCGACTATCGCACATACCTCGGCGAACTGAACCGGCTGCCACGCGAGGTGCCGCTGATGCTCGAACATCTCAAGGGCGAAGAGTACGCGGTGGCGCGCGACCGTATTTTCGCGGTCGGTGACGCCATAAGCGTCGATTTCGCGGTGCGCCCGTGACATTCACTCCTTGGTGATTTGCCGCATTCCGGCCCACAGTGCTGCGTTGCTAGCCTGAACCGACTACGGACGACTGGAGCCGCCATTGGGCGCCTACATCCTGAGACGCCTGCTGCTGATGATCCCGACGCTGCTCGGGATCATGATCGTCTCCTTCATCATCGTGCAGTTCGCGCCGGGCGGCCCGGTTGAGCAGGTCATCGCGCAGATGTCCGGGCAGAACATCAGCTCGACCGAGCGCATCACCGGCAGCCAGCAGGGCGACTTCGCCGGCCAGGAAACCGGGAAGGCCAGAGACACGGCCGACGTCAACTCCACCTATCGCGGGGCACGCGGGCTTCGCCCGGAAATCCTCGAGCGGATCGAGAAGCAGTTCGGCTTCGACAAGCCGCCGGTGGAGCGCTTTTTCACCATGATGTGGAACTACCTGCGCTTCGATTTCGGCAACAGCTACTTCCGTGACATCTCGGTGGTCGACCTGATCAAGGAGAAGCTGCCGGTCTCGATCACGCTGGGGCTGTGGATGACGCTGCTCGGCTATGGCGTGTCGATCCCGCTCGGCATCGCCAAGGCGCTGCGCGACGGCTCGCGCTTCGACATCTGGACCTCGTCGATCGTCATCATCGGCTACGCGCTGCCCGGTTTCCTCATCGCCGTGCTGCTGATCGTGTTGTTCGCCGGCGGCAGCTTCTGGAACATCTTCCCGCTGCGCGGCCTGGTGTCGGAGAATTTCGCGAGCCTGCCCTGGTACAGCCAGGTGCTCGACTACCTCTGGCACATCACGTTGCCGATCATTGCGATGGCGGTCGGCGGCTTCGCCACGGTGACGCTGCTCACCAAGAACTCGTTCCTCGAGGAAATCCGCAAGCAGTATGTCACTACCGCGCGCGCCAAGGGGCTCAACGACCGGCAGGTGCTGTACCGGCATGTGTTCCGCAACGCCATGCTGCTGGTCATTGCCAGCTTCCCGGCGGCATTCATCTCGGCATTCTTTGGAGGCTCGCTGCTGATCGAGACGATCTTCTCGCTCGATGGCCTCGGTCTGCTCGGCTTCCAGTCGGTGCTCAACCGCGACTACTCGGTGGTATTCGCCACACTCTACGTCTTCTCGTTGCTCGGCCTCATCATCGGGCTCGTCTCCGACCTCATGTACATGTGGATCGATCCGCGCATCGATTTCGAAAGTCGGGAAGTCTGATGCACGCGACCCTCACGGGCTTCCGCTCTCCCCTTCTCACCTTTGCGCCTGCCGACCAGGCCCGCTCGGCGCCGCTGCTGTCACCGATCAATCAGCGTCGGCTCAAGGTGTTCAACGCCAATCGGCGGGGGGTGTGGTCGCTGTGGATCTTCCTCGTCCTGTTCATTCTCACCATGTTCGCCGAGCTGATCGCCAACGATCGGCCGCTGGTGGTGAGCTACAAGGGCGAGACGCTGTTTCCGGTGGTCATCTCCTATCCTGAAAGCAAGTTCGGCGGCTTCCTCGCTGAAACGATCTATCGTGACCCCTTCATCGCCGACGAGATCAACGCCAATGGCTGGATGGTCTGGCCGCCGATCCGCTATTCCTTCGGTACGGTCGATGAGTCCCTCAGCGGCCCTGCTCCATCCAAGCCGTCCTGGCTGCAGACCATCGAGGAGCGTTGCGCCGCCTATCCGGCCGGCGTTGCCGATCCGTCCTGCACCATCGGCAACTTCCACTGGCTCGGGACCGACGACCAGGGCCGGGACGTGCTGGCGCGGTTGATCTACGGCTTCCGCATCTCGGTGCTGTTCGGCCTCGTTCTCACCGTGCTTTCGTCGATCATCGGCATCGGCGCCGGGGCCCTGCAGGGGTATCTCGGCGGCTGGGTCGACCTGATCGCCCAGCGCGTCATCGAAGTATGGAGCTCGGTCCCCTCGCTGTACCTGCTGCTGATCATCTCCAGCATCATCGCGCCCAGCTTCTGGGTACTGCTCGGCATCCTCTTGCTGTTCTCGTGGACGGCGCTGGTCGGCATCGTGCGGGCCGAGTTCCTGCGGGCCCGCAACTTCGAATACGTCGCTGCCGCCCGGGCGCTCGGCGTCTCGAACTTCAAGATCATGATCGGGCACCTGTTGCCCAATGCGATGGTTGCGACACTCACCTTCATGCCGTTCATCCTTGCCGGTTCGGTCACCACGCTGACGGCCCTCGACTTCCTCGGCTTCGGACTGCCGGTCGGCTCGCCGTCGCTGGGCGAGCTCTTGGCGCAGGGCAAGGACAACCTCTCCGCCTGGTGGCTCGGCATCACCGGCTTCTTTACCGTGTCGCTGATCCTCACCCTGCTGGTCTTCATCGGCGAAGGGGTGCGCGACGCGTTCGACCCGCGCAAGACCTTCGCGGGAACACGCTCATGAGCGGCCCGCTGCTCCAGGTCGAGAACCTGCACGTCGAGTTCGCCACCGAGCACGGCCAGGTTCCGGCGGTGCGCGGCGTCTCGTTCGACATCCAGCCGGGGCAGACGGTGGCGCTGGTGGGCGAGAGTGGCTCCGGCAAATCGGTCACCGCGCTCTCGGTGCTGAAACTCCTCCCCTACCCCGCCGCTTCCCACCCGAAGGGCCGCATCCTGTTCGGTGGGCAGGACCTGCTGCACAGCGACGATCGGACCATTCGCGGGGTCCGCGGCAATGCCATCTCGATGATCTTCCAGGAGCCGATGAGTTCGCTCAACCCGCTGCACACGGTGGAGCGGCAGGTGAGCGAGGCGCTGATCCTGCATCGGGGCATGCGGCGGGCCGCGGCCCGCGCCAGGACCATCGAGCTCTTGACCGAGGTCGGCATTCCCGATCCCGTTTCGCGGCTCGACGATTTTCCGCACCAGCTTTCCGGCGGCCAGCGCCAGCGCGTGATGATCGCCATGGCGCTTGCCAACGAGCCGCAGCTGCTGATCGCCGACGAACCCACCACGGCGCTCGATGTCACCATCCAGGCGCAGATCCTCGAGCTGCTGGTGTCGCTGCAGAAAAAGCGCGGCATGGCGATCCTGTTCATCACGCACGACCTGCATATCGTTCGCCGCATGGCCGAGATCACGCACGTGATGACCGAGGGCAAAATCGTCGAATCCGGCCCGACCGAGACGGTGTTCGCCAACCCGCAGCACGCCT
The DNA here is from genome assembly GCA_016793415.1 of Devosia sp. Classification (GTDB taxonomy): domain Bacteria; phylum Pseudomonadota; class Alphaproteobacteria; order Rhizobiales; family Devosiaceae; genus Devosia_A. The sequence continues at coordinate 7,878 of JAEUMC010000719.1, forward strand.
ACACCAGAAAGCTGCTCGCCGCCGAGCCGAAGGGCGAGCCGCCCGCGACCTCTGATGCCGAGCCGATCGTTGCCGCCGACAAGCTCCGGGTGTGGTTTCCGATCAAGCGCGGCCTGTTCCGCCGCACCGTCGGCCACATCAAGGCAGTCGACGACGTCGAAATCTCGATCCGCCGGGGCGAAACGCTGGGCGTGGTCGGGGAGTCCGGCTCGGGCAAGACCACGCTCGGGCGCGCCCTGCTGCGGCTTGTTCACTCTGAAGGTCGCATCGTCTATCTAGGGCGCGATATCGAGCGCCTCTCCTGGGCTGCCATGCGGCCGTTACGCAAGGACCTGCAGATCGTCTTCCAGGATCCGTTCGGCTCGCTCAGCCCGCGCATGTCGATCGCCGAGATCATCGCCGAAGGCCTCGCCGTGCATGCGCCAGAGCTTTCGCCGGTCGAACGGGATGCCAAAGTGGTGCGGGCGCTTTCCGAGGTGGGGCTCGACCCCGAGGCGCGCTTTCGCTACCCGCACGAGTTCTCGGGCGGCCAGCGCCAGCGCATCGCCATTGCCCGCGCCATGGTGCTCGAACCGAAATTCGTGGTGCTCGACGAGCCGACCTCGGCGCTCGACATGAGCGTCCAGGCGCAGGTGGTCGACCTGCTGCGCGAGCTGCAGCGCCGGCACGGCCTCACTTACCTGTTCATCTCGCACGACCTGCGCGTCGTCCGTGCGCTGGCCAACCAGCTGATGGTGATGCGCAACGGCAAGGTGGTCGAACACGGCCCAGCCGCTCAGATCTTCGCGGCGCCACAGTCCGACTACACCCGCGCCCTGATGGCCGCCGCCTTCGCTGTCGAAGCGGTGCCGTCGGCCGAGGTGGCGCAGTGAAAGTTTTGACGCAATCGCACCTGACGCTAAGCTCCGACAACACGTTCTCCCCCGAATGGAGGCCCTCATGCGCATGAAGCTCGTCGCCCTCGCCCTGGCTGCCCTCGTCTCGGTCAGCCCCGCCGTCGCCCAGGACAAGGTCTGGCACCACGCTGGATCGCTGATCGGCGAGCCGAAATATCCCGAGGGTTTTCAGAAGTTCGACTATGTGAACGCGGATGCGCCGGTAGGGGGCGTGGTGCGGCTGAGCTCGATGGGCGGCTTCGATACCTTCAACCCGATCCTGCCGCAGGGCGAACCGGCCGACGGCATCGGGCTGGTGTTCGAAACACTGACCACGCCGTCGCTCGACGAGAACTCCACCCAGTACGGCAATCTTGCCGAGGCCTTCAGCTACCCGGACGATTTCTCCTCGGTTACCTTCCGGATGAACCCGCGCGCCAAATGGGCCGACGGCGAGCCGGTCAAGGCCGAGGACGTGGTCTGGACCTTCAACAAGGTGAAGGAACTGAACCCCAGCCAGGCGAACTACTACGCCAATGTCGTCAAGGCCGAAGTCACCGCGCCCGGCGAAGTCACCTTCAGCTTCGACCAGACCGGCAACCGCGAGCTGCCGCATATCATGGGCCAGCTGATCGTCTTGCCGCAGCACTGGTGGGAGGGCACCGGGCCCGACGGCAAGCCGCGCGACATCGGCCGCTCCACGCTCGAGCCGCCAATGGGCTCGGGGCCCTACAAGCTCGCCAGCTTTTCAGCCGGCACCTCAATCACCTACGAGCGCGACCCCAACTACTGGGGTCTGAAGGAGCCCTTCAACATCGGCCAGAACAATTTTGCCGGGATCAAGTACGAGTATTTCCGCGACACCACCGCCGAATTCGAAGGCTTCAAGGGCGACGCCTTCGACTGGTGGGACGAGAACCTGGCACTGCGCTGGCAGAACGACTACACCTTCCCCGCGGTCACCGAGGGCAAGGTGATCAAGGAGCTGTTCGAGAACGCCTATCGCGGCTCGGGCATCCTGGTCGGGTTCGTTCCGAACCTCAGGAAACCTCTGTTCCAGAACGAAGCGCTGCGTGAGGCGATGCTCTATGCCTTCGACTTCGAGGAACTCGATAAGCTCCGCTTCTTCGGCCAGTACGATCGCATCAACTCGTACTTCTATGGCACCGAATTCGCCTCGTCCGGCTTGCCGCAGGGCGAGGAGCTCGAGATCCTCAACTCGGTGAAGGATCTGGTTCCGGCCTCGGTGTTCACCACCGAGTACAAGAACCCGGTCAACGGCGATACGACCAAGCTCCGCCAGAGCCTTCGTACCGCCAACGAAATCCTGACCAAGGCCGGTTACACGCTCAACGGCAACCAGTTGATCGATCCGAACGGAACCCCGGTGACGTTCGAGATCCTGCTCAATGGCCCGACCATCGAACCGATCGCCACGGCGTTCCAGACCAACCTCAAGCGGCTCGGCATCAACGCCACGATCCGCTCGGTGGATTCCCCACAATATATCGAGCGGGCGCAGAACCGCGACTACGACATGATCTACACCGGCTGGGTGCAGTCGCTCTCGCCTGGCAACGAGCAGCGTGATTTCTGGGGCTCGACCTCGGCGGCGCAGAACGACAGCCGCAACTATGGCGGGATTTCCGACAAGGGCGTCGATGCGCTGATCGACAAGATCGTCTTCGCCGACGATCGCGAGACGCTGATCGCCGCCACCCGAGCGCTCGACCGGGTGCTGCTGGCGCACCACTACACCGTGCCCACCTACACGCTGCGCAAATCCCGCATCGCCCGCTGGGACCGCTTCAGCCACCCCGACGAGTTGCCCGAGTTCTCGATCGGCTTCCCGACAGTGTGGTGGTACGACGAAGCCAAGGCAGCCAAGACCGGCGCGGCGAAGAACTAGGGGCGCCGACATTGGCGCGTGGGGGCACCCCCACCCTTGATCCCTCCCCACAAGGGGGAGGGAGACGCCTACTGAGACCCCGGTTTTCGCTCTCCCTCCCCTTGATGGGGAGGGCAGCGCAGCTTGGCGGCGTCGCCGCCTAGCGTAGCTGGGTGGGGTGGGCCGCCAGCTCAGTGGCCGATCAGCTTCCCCGCAGATCGAACCAGCCGATCCCCTTGCTCGCCGCCTCGTCCACAGCCTCGTCATACCCGGCATCGGCATAGCGCATCACGCCGAGCGAGGTGTCGTTGGTCAGTGCATGTGACAGCCGCTCGTCCGCCGCCGCCGTCCCATCTGCGACCAGCGTCACGCCGGCCGAGGTCATGTAGCCGGCATAGCCGCCGCCACCCGAGTGGATCACCACCAGGTCGGCCATCGAGGCGGTGAGCAGCATCGCATCCAGCAGCGGCCAATCGGCGATGGCGTCGGAGCCATCCTTCATGTTCTCGGTCATGATGTTGGGGTGCGTCATGGCGCCGGCATCGAGATGGTCGCGCGAGAACGCCACCGGCCCCTTGAGCTCGCCATCCCGCACCAGCGCGTTCACCGCCAATGCCAGTGCCGTCCGTTCGCCGTGACCCAGCCAGGCGATGCGCGCCGGCAGACCTTCGAACGGCACGTATTGCCGCGCCAGCCGGATCCAGTTGGTGACGATCTTGTTGTCCGGGAACATCTCCAGCACCAGATCGTCGATCCGTGCGATATCGGAGGCTTCGCCGGACAGCGCCATCCAGCGGAACGGCCCGATGGCGCGGGCGAATAGCGGGCGGAGATACGCCTCGGTGAAAATCGGGATATCGAAGGCGTTTTCGACCCCGGCCTGCCTGGCCTGGGTGCGGATCAGGTTGCCGTTGTCGAACACTTCCGAACCGGCGGCCTGGAACCCCAGCATGGCCCGCACGTGGTCAGCGATCGAGGCGCGGCTCGCCGCCATCAACTGCCCCTGGCCGTCGACGCGCAGCCGGCGCACTTCATCGAGGCTCATGCCTTTGGGCACATAGCCGTAGACGAGATCATGCGCGCTGGTCTGGTCGGTGACGATATCGGGGATGATCCCCCGCTTGAGGATTTCCGGATAGACCTCGGCGGCATTGGCGACCAGCCCCACCGACAGCGCCCGCCTGTCGCGCACGGCGGCGGCGATCATGTCGAGCGCGGTATCGAGGTCGGGCGCGATTTCCTGGAGATAGCCGATTTCCCTGCGCCGCTCGGCCCGTTGTGGATCGACATCGACGTCGAGGATCGCGGCACCCGCCATCCGTCCGGCGAGCGGCTGCGCCCCGCCCATGCCGCCCATGCCGGCGGTCAGAATGAAGCGCCCGGCGAGCGAACCGCCGAAGCGCTTCTCGGCGATGCGCATGAAGATCTCGTAGGTGCCCTGGATGACGCCCTGGCTGCCGATATACTGCCACGCCCCGGCGGTGAGCCCGCCCCAGGCGATCAAGCCCTTCTTCTCGAGCTCATAAAACACCTCGGCCCTGGCCCATTGCCCGACGATGTTGCAGTTCGCCATGATCACCAGCGGCGCCTGCGCATGGGTCTTCAACAGCCCAATCGGCTTGCCCGACTGGATGACCAGTGTCTGGTCCTCATCCATCGTGGTCAGCGTCTCGACGATCTGCCGATGCGCCGCCCAGTTGCGCGCCGCCTTGCCGAGTGCGGCATAGACGATCAGCTTTTCGGGGTCCTCGCCGACCGCCAGCACATTCTCGAGCAGCCGCAGCAGTGCCTCCTGCCGCCAGCCTTTGGCGCGCAGGGTCGGACCGGAGGGGATGGGGAAATTGGGGTGGCGGGGATTGGGTTTTGGCATGGTGGGCGGAGACTAGCGCCGCGCTGGTGCGTGTGGCTACCCCCACCCTTGATCCCTCCCCACAAGGGGGAGGGAGACGGTACCACAAGCGCCGCAGTCTCCCTCCCCTTGATGGGGAGGGTAGCGCAGCTTGGCCGCCCCGCGGCCTAGCGAAGCTGGGTGGGGTGGAGCCGTAAACTCAAGACTAAGCCCAGCCCGTCCGGGCCTTCTTCTTCCGCTTGACGCCCTCGAGCGCGTATTTCGCCAGCTCGATCCCCATCGCCTTTTCGACCGGCGGATACACAGCCGGGTCGATCACCGAGGTGGAGAGCGGGATCACCTTCTTGGGGACGTGCAGGACGAAGACGAACATGCCTTCGCGCATCTGCCCGGCGCTCAGCGGCTG
>JAEUMC010000766.1 GCA_016793415.1 Devosia sp.
CGATGAGGCGCGAGGACGCGGTGCAGCGCTGGCCGGTCGAGTAGAAGGCGCTCTGCGCCGTGGTTTCCACGGCCACCTTCAGGTCGGCGTCGTCGAGCACGATGGTCGGGTTCTTGCCGCCCATCTCGAGCTGGAACTTGCGCATCACCTTGACGCTGGCCTCGGCGACCCGCCGACCGGTATTCACCGAACCTGTAAAAGTCTGCGCCACGATGTCCTTGCTATCGAGCATGGCCTGGCCGACCACCGAGCCCTTGCCCATCACCAGGTTGAGCACGCCCTTGGGCAGCCCGTTGCGGTGGAGGATATCGACGATCGCCCACGAGCAGCCCGGCACCAGGTCCGCCGGCTTGAACACCACGGTGTTGCCGTAGCAGAGCGCCGGCGCAATCTTCCAGGCCGGGATGGCGATCGGGAAGTTCCACGGCGTGATGATGCCGACAACGCCCATCGCTTCGCGCGTCATCTCGACGCCGACACCGGGCCTGACCGACGGCACGCTCTCGCCCGAGAGCCGCAACGCCTCACCGGCGAAGAACTCGAAGATCTGCCCGGCGCGGGTGACCTCGCCGATACCTTCGGCGAGGGTCTTGCCCTCTTCGCGGCTCAGCAGTTCACCGAGTTCGGCCTTGCGGGCAAAGATCTCGTGCGCGGTTTTCGAAAGGATTTCCCAGCGCTGCAGGATACCCGAGCGCGACCAGGCCGGGAACGCCGCCTTGGCCGCCGCGATGGCATCGAGCGTATCTTGCTGGCTGGCGCGGGCGTAGACGCCCACCACCTCGTTGGTGTTGGAGGGGTTGATATTGTCCACCCCGTCCCCGCCGACCCATTCGCCGTTGATGAGGTTCTTGTGCAGTTCGGTCATGGGGAGATTCCTTTTCTAGAGCAGGCCGGCCTTGGCCAGGTCGCGCAGCAGGTGGCTGGTGCCATAGGTCCAGGGGCTGGCCTCGGTGGCGAGGCGCACGGTATTGGAGAGCGTGCCGAGCGAGGGCGTCGAGATCGACACCACGTCGCCGAGCTTGTGGGTAAAACCCTTGCCGGCGCCGCCGCGATCCTTCACCGGCGCGAACATGGTGCCGGTATAGAGCACGAAGCCATCCGGATACTGGTGATGCCGCCCGATCGAGGCCGCAACCAGCGACTCGGGAGAGCGCGAAATCTGGCTGAGGTTGGAGACACCTGATAGCTCGAACCCGTCATCGCCGGTGACGCTCAGCGCGATGTCGGCCTGCTTCACCGTTTCGATGGTGAACTTGCCGTCGAACAGCCGGATGAACGGCCCCAGCGAAGCCGACGCATTGTTGTCCTTGGCCTTGCCGAGCAGCAGTGCCGAGCGGCCCTCGACGTCGCGCAGGTTCACGTCGTTGCCGAGCGTCGCGCCGACGATCTTGCCTGTTGAGGCAACCACCATCACCAGTTCCGGCTCGGGGTTGTTCCATTCCGAGATCGGCAGGATGCCCACGTCGGCGCCGAACCCGACCGAAGCCATCGGCTGGCACTTGGTGAAAATCTCGGCGTCCGGCCCGATGCCGACCTCGAGGTACTGACTCCACACGCCGCGCGCGATCAGCGTCTTCTTGACCTCCATCGCGGTGGGCGAACCCGGCTCGAGCTGGCTGAGATCGGTGCCGACCAGCCCAAGGATATCCTTGCGCAACTCGTCGGCCTTCGCCTTGTCGCCCCGCGCCTGCTCCTCAATGACGCGCTCGAGCAGCGACACCACGAACGTCACGCCGGCCGCCTTAACTGCCTGCAGGTCGATCGGCGACAGCAGGGAAGGCGCCTTCAGGTCGATCTTGCCCGACCACGAATTGGCGAGCAGGTGATTGAGATTGCCGATCACCGGCCCCTTGGCGGAGCTCACATAGGCGGCGGGGTCGGCCTGTTCGGCGATATCGCGTGAGGTCGGCGCCGCCTTCGAGGTGATATCGACGATATCTTCGCCGCGCACCGTGATCACCCGCGGGTGCTCATGGCCGGGCACCCGCGCCCGCCCCAGACGTACGCCTTCGCTAGGAACTTGTCGGTTGGCCACGGCACTCCCCCGGTTTTCGGACGGGCTACCTAACCCGCCGTCCCAAAGCCTGTCCAGCAGCGGGCGAGGCACGTAACTCAAACTTTCGTCGGTCTGCGACCCAAGGTTCGCGCAATCCTGAGCGTCTTATCTCTCGGAAGCGGCGTTCAAATCCCGTTCAGGTTCGCCGCATTAACACCCTGCTCGGCTGGGACATACTTCCCAGCTGTAGGCCACATAGGAGAGACGCATGCGTCCCATTACTGCCGCCCTCATTCCCCTGTTCCTCGCTACCGCGCTGACCGCCGCCCCCGTACTCGCGCAGGAGACCACACCCGTGAACGGCACCATTTCGATCAGTGGTATCGGTGAAGTGACTGCGGCTCCCGACACGGCCTTCGTCAATTCCGGCGTCACCAGCCAGGGCGCCACTGCACGCGAGGCGCTCGACGCCAACACCAAGGCGATGAGCGAGTTGATCGAGACGCTGAAGGCCGCCGGCATCGAAGCGCGCGACATCCAGACCTCGGGCTTCTCGGTCAACCCCAACTATGTCTATTCCGACGCCCGCGACGCCAACGGCTACCAGTTGCCGCCCAAGATCACCGGCTACCAGGTCTACAACAACGTCAATGTCCGGGTACGCGAGTTGGCCAAGCTCGGTTCGGTCCTCGACAAGGCCGTGACGGTCGGAGCCAACACCATCAACGGCGTCAGCTTCTCGGTCGCCGACCCATCCAAGCTCTATGACGAAGCCCGCAAGGCCGCCTTTGCCGATGCCAAAGCCAAGGCCGGGCTCTACGCCGAAGTCGCCGGCGAGGAACTGGGCAGCATCCGCAACATCAGCGAAGTGCAGGGCATGGGCTCGCCCCAGCCCTATATGATGAAGGCTTCGGCCGATGCCGTTTCGGCCGGCGCGGTGCCGATCGAGGGTGGCGAGCTCAGCTACTCGATCAACGTCCAGATCACCTGGGACTTTGCCGGCAAGTAAGCGATCTGGATGGGCGCCTTCGGGCGCCCATCCTGGTCACGCGCTCGTCCACGCCCGACTGGACAACGGCCCGCGTCCTTTCACTT
>JAEUMC010000770.1 GCA_016793415.1 Devosia sp.
GCCAACTGGGTTTGGCGGCAAGGGCGCTCCGCTGGGACGGAGTGAAGCCCACGAGCGGCGTGCAGCAGGCGGCCCGCACGGCGCGCTACGGCCTGATCGCCGAAGCGATGGCGGCGGACGGGGCGGAAATTCTGCTGACCGCGCATCACCTGGCTGACCAGGCCGAAACGGTGCTGATGCGGCTGGCGCATGGCAGCGGCGTCGAGGGGCTGCGCGGCATGGACTACCTGGCCGAGATCGGCGGGCTGATTGTCGTGCGGCCGCTGCTGGCGGTCGATCCGGCAGACCTCGCGCAACTGGTCGCCGCGTCTGATCTGGTGCCGGCCCACGATCCCAGCAATCTCGACACCGACTATGAGCGGGTCCGCTGGCGCCAGATGCTGCCGCAGCTGGCGGCGCTGGGGCTCGATGCGCGCCGGTTGTCGCGGTTTGCCGACCGGATGCGCGATGCCGACCAGGCGCTTGCCGCGATGGCGGCGCAGGTGGCGATGGAGGTCGACCCGGTGACCGGGGCTGGCCGCATGGCGCGCGCCAACCTGGTCAAATTGCCGCGAGCCGTAGCGATCCGGGTGGTTGCGGGGCTGCTGGACCAGGTGGGAGGCGGGCAGAAGCCGCACGATCTCGCGCCGGTCGAGGTGCTGACCGATCGGTTACGCCTGGAACCGGCCCTGAAGCGGACAAGTTTGCATGGTTGTCTCGTCAGCTGTGATGGCGCGACGATCGTCGTGGCGCGGGAGGCCGGCCGGCAGGCGGCGCGTCAATCCCGTGTGCGGTCCGATCCACCCGTGACGCGGAATTAACCGGAAAAGCGCAAGCTCTCTCGACTTTCCGGCCAAACCGCCGCACCAGTTTCGGCCCGCCGATACCTTGTAAGGCCCAGGAGCGAGGCCTACATTCGCCCCAACTCTCCGGCCTCTCCCGTGCCGGACTTCAGGACAGGATTGATGAACGTCAATTTCCGGAATTTCGCCATCTGGCTGGTGATTCTGTTCATGCTGATGGGCCTGTTTCAGGTCTTTCAGTCGTCGACCAAGTCGATTTCGACGACGGACAAGAGCTATAGCCAGTTCGTTTCCGACGTCGATGCGGGCAGCGTCCAGCAGGTGACCATCACCAACGACATCGTCTCGGGCGTGCTGAACAACGGCACCAAGTTCCAGACCGTGTTGCCGCCGCAGGAATCGGACATCATTTCGCGGCTCGAGCAGCGCGGCGTGCAGATTACGGCGCAGCAGCCGGAGTCGAGCCCGTTCTGGGGCATGCTGCTGACCTCGTGGCTGCCGTTCCTCGTCATCATCGGCGTGTGGTTCTTCTTCATCCGGCAGATGCAGGGCGGGGGCCGTGGCGGCGCCATGGGCTTCGGCAAGTCGCGCGCCAAGCTGTTGACCGAGACGCAGGGCAAGATCACCTTCGAGGACGTTGCCGGTGTCGACGAGGCCAAGCAGGACCTCGAGGAAATCGTCGAATTCCTGCGCGACCCGGGCAAGTTCCAGCGCCTGGGCGGCAAGATCCCGCGCGGCGTGCTGCTGGTCGGCCCGCCGGGTACCGGTAAGACGCTCATCGCGCGTGCCGTCGCCGGCGAAGCCAATGTGCCGTTCTTCACCATTTCGGGTTCGGACTTCGTCGAAATGTTCGTCGGCGTGGGCGCGTCGCGTGTCCGCGACATGTTCGAGCAGGCCAAGAAGAATGCCCCGTGCATTATCTTCATCGACGAAATCGACGCCGTCGGCCGTCACCGTGGCGCGGGCCTCGGCGGCGGTAACGACGAGCGCGAGCAGACGCTGAACCAGCTGCTGGTCGAGATGGACGGCTTCGAAGCGAACGAGGGCATCATCCTCATCGCCGCGACCAACCGCCCCGACGTGCTGGATCCGGCGCTGCTGCGTCCGGGCCGCTTCGACCGTCAGGTCGTGGTGCCGAACCCGGACGTGCAGGGTCGCGAGAAGATCCTCAAGGTACATGTGCGCAAGGTGCCGCTGGCACCCGACGTGGACCTCAAGGTGCTGGCTCGCGGCACGCCCGGCTTCTCCGGCGCCGACCTGATGAACCTCGTCAACGAGGGGGCTCTGCTCGCGGCACGCCGCAACAAGCGCTTCGTCACGATGAGCGAATTCGAGGATGCCAAGGACAAGCTGATGATGGGCGCCGAGCGCCGCACCCTCAGCCTGACCGAGGAAGACAAGAAGCTCACTGC
>JAEUMC010000807.1 GCA_016793415.1 Devosia sp.
ATGGCCTACATCACCGTGGTGGTGCAGTCCCGTCTCTCCGATCTCGATCTGAGCCTCGAGGAAGCGGCGATGGACCTGGGCGCCACGCCGTTCCGGGTGTTCTTCGACATCACCCTGCCGATCATCGCCCCGGCGCTCGTCTCGGGCTGGCTGCTCGGCTTCACCCTGTCGCTCGACGACCTGGTGATCGCCAGCTTCGTTTCCGGCCCCGGCTCGTCGACCCTGCCGATGGTGATCTTTTCCAAGATCAAGCTGGGCGTCTCGCCCGACGTCAACGCACTCGCCACCATCATCATCGGCGTAGTGGCGCTCGGCGTCGCCGCCGCGACGATCATCGGGCTGCGCAGCAACAGCAAGGTCAAGCGGGCGTAGTGCCCGGGCAAGCCCCGAGCAAACAGGATACCTGCCGAATCTAACGACTCCCGGTTTCGTCTTTGTGCCTGCTTGCATCGACGTCCCGTGAGGTCTATGTGAGCCTCTGCCAGCCGAGCGATCGGCCGGCAAGTTCTCAGGGCGGGGTGTAATTCCCCACCGGCGGTAGATGGGCGAACGCCCAAAGCCCGCGAGCGCTTCGTGGCTCACCCCATGAAGGTCAGCAGATCCGGTGTGACTCCGGAGCCGACGGTATAGTCCGGATGAAAGAGAACGGGATTTACGCTGGCTCTGCCGGCGCGGCCCCTCATTGCGGAGGGTTTCCGCGTCGCCATTCCCCATCGCGATTCCCCGTAACCCTGAGGGAACAGGCTACGGAAAGGATCGTTTGATGAGCCAGGTTTCCTCGACTACCAACTCCGCCGCAACCGGCGCCGCCTTCATGCTGGTCGGCGCCCTCGTCTTTGCCGGCTCCAACCTTTTGCAGTCCGTGCTGCCGACCCCCGTGCAGTATGGCGGCTTCGGCATGAGCTCCACCGGCATGGCGTTCTGGCAATATGTGGTGGCCGCCATCCTCAGCCTGCCGCTGGTGCTGCGTATCGGGGTGAAGAACCTGCGCACCAGCCATCCGCTGGTGCACGAAATTCGCGCCTTCGTCTCGGCCCTCGGCGTCCATGTCTTCGTCTACGGCTTCGCCTCGGGCGTGCCGATCTGGCAGATGGTGACGCTGCTCGCCACCGGGCCACTGTTCATCATCCTCGGCTCCACCCTGTTCCTCGGCGAGCGCGCCTCGCCGGCGCGCATCGGCGCGGCGCTGGTCGGCTTCGTCGGCGCCATCATCGTCTCGGGCGTCGGCACCGAAGGCATCGGCTGGACGGCGCTGGTGCCGATCGTCGCCGCGGCGCTGTGGGGCACCACCGACGTGCTCACCAAGTACCTGTCGCTGAAGGGTGAAAGCCCCGAGACGCTGACTGTCTCGCTGCTCGTTCTGGTGACCCCGAACCACCTGCTGATCCTGCTCGCCGTGTGGGCTCTGGGCATCGCCGCGCCGGGCGTGCTGCCGGTCGGGCTCGCCGACAACGTCTTCGCCCTGCCTTCGGGGACGGCCCTGTGGCTGCTGGTGTTGCTGGGTGCGCTCACCGCCGCGGCCCAGTACCTCCTCGCCTACGCCTACAAGGTGGCCGACGCGACCTACCTGCAGCCCTTCGGCGACACCAAGGTGCCGCTGAGCGGCCTCGTCGGCTGGGTCATTCTCGGCCAGGTGCCCTCGATCTGGTTCTGGCCCGGCGCGGCGCTGATCGTCGCGGCCTCGGTGTTCATCTACTGGGTCGAGAGCCGCAACCGCACCCCGACCCTCGCCACCGCCTGAGGCCGCTGCACGCCCTCAGGCTCCCGGGGCCGCCGTGACTGCGGCCTCGGGACTTGTACCCCGAGCACCGGCCTCGCGCCGGCGTGGCGCTACACTGCCACCCACCGCCCCTCACGGTGCGATTGCGCCATCGCATGTACCGCCCGCTCGATCTCCAGCCCACGCTCGAAATCGACGATCTGCGCCGCCCCATCGCCGCCGATCGCCTTGAGCAACTCGTGGCATTCGATGATCTTCAATTCGTTGAACCCCAGCCCGTGCCCCGGCGCCGGAATGAACCGGTCATAGGGGGCATGCACCGGTGCGGTAAGGATGCTGCGGAACCCCTGCTCGGCGGCATGGTCGCTCGCCTGATAGAGCTGGAACTCGTTCATTCGCTCCTGGTCATAGGCGATGGTGCCCTTGGAACCAAACACCTGCACCGCGATCCGCCCCTTCCGCCCCCAGGCCGAGCGATCGAGCGCCATAACGCCGGACGCGCCGTTCCGAAGTTCCAGCAGCACCGAGGCAATGTCCCAGGTCTCGACCGCCCGCCGCCCGCCATCCCGGCTCGGCCGATCGGCATAGGGCATCGACAGTTGCGCCATTACCCGACTGACGCCGCCGAACAGGAACTGCATCAGGCTCAACGGGTGCACGCCGAAATCGTCGAGCGCGCCATAGCCGGACGAGGCCTCGCTCTTCCAGTAGAACAGCGCCTCCGGGTCGGCCATGAAGTCCTCGTCCATCTCGAAGCGGAGATGGTTCACCGTCCCGATGGCCCCCGCATCGAGCAGCTTTCTGATGTGCCTGATCACCGGGTTCTGGATGTAGTTGTAGCCGAGCGCCGTGACCTTGCCTGATGTCTTCGCCGCCCCGAGCATCCGCTCTGCCTCGGCAAACCCCACCGCCATCGGCTTCTCGCACCAGACGTGTTTGCCCGCCTCGAGCGCGGCGATCGCCATCTCGGCATGGAAGGCATTCGGCGTCGTCACCGACACCACCTCGACTTCCGGGTCGGCGATCAGCGCCCGCCAGTCCGAGGTGGATTTCTCGAACCCGAACTCCTCGGCCCGCCGCGCCGCCAGCTCCGGCGACACTTCGGCCAGGTGCACCAGCCGCGGCTTTGGCCCATCGCCGAACACCGGCTTCACCCCATTCCAGGCCAGCGCATGGCACTTGCCCATATAGCCGGTCCCGATCAGGCCGACGCCTATGCTGGTCATTGTTTGCTCCGTGCGTGGGGCCACCCCACCCTTGATCCCTCCCCACAAGGGGGAGGGAGACGATCAACTGTAGCATCGGTTCTTGCCTCTCCCTCCCCCTTGTGGGGAGGGTAGCGCAGCTAGGCGA
>JAEUMC010000808.1 GCA_016793415.1 Devosia sp.
GACGGCATGGTCGGACGAGAATACGAACTCACCATCCGCGGTGACGCGGAACCACTGGCCCACTACCGCGGCGGCGCCATGCTCGCGCAGGTGCGCCATTTGCCGTTCGATCCGGTCTGGAAAGGCGAAGTCGTCGGCATCGTGGAAGGTGACGTAGCTGCCGCGCGCTTCCGGCAACAGGCTGTTGCGAATGCCATAGGTGCCCTGGCGCGCCTTCGAGCGGAACAGCCGGACGCGCGGATCGGCCCGCAGCTTGTCGAGTTCGGCGCGCGTCGCGTCGGTGCTGCAATCGTCGCAGATCAGCAGCTCGATATTGCCGTAGGACTGGTTGAGGATCGAGCGTGCCGCGTAGCCGATGGTGTCAGCCGCCTCATAGGACGACATGATCACCGAGACGAGGTCGTGCTGATCCCTGGCCCGCGGGCGCTTGTCGAAGCTGAGGTGCGTGAGGATGTTGCCCTTGCCGAGTCCCACCTTGGCCAGCGTCGTCGCCCCGTGCTTGCCCAGCACGCGGTTGACGAACATCTTGTAGAGCGAGGCGTCCCGGCGCACGGCGAAGTAGTTGGCGAGCAGCAGGTTGCCGTTGGGTGTCGCCCCGTCACCGGCAGCGAGCAGGTTGGGCACCGCCTGGTCGCCGGCGACCGCCATCCGTTTGGAAATGTAATAGCTGTTGATCTTGCCGCTCGGCAGCACCGCGAACTCGGCGAGGAAATCGGTATTGCCGGTGCAGTAGGCCGAGAACCAGGTGAAGAGCTGGTCGTCCTTGTTCACCGCGGCAATGTTCTTGAACAGGAACAGCCGCAGCTGCTCGAGCTCGCCGAAGGCGATGAACTTGCGGCAGAGCGCCCTCGCCGCGGGGATCACCTGCGGCTTGGCGAGGCCATCGAAGAACGCCAGCAGATACGCGGCCAGCCCTTCGGCGACGTCGAATCGCTCGCCCGAGATGGCGATTCTGAGCGTCTCGATGATCCAGCTGAAACGATCGTGGTGCACCGCCCGCGACATGTCGGCATTGTGCTTGATAAGCGCACTGACCGGCGGGTAGTCGCGGCTGACGCCGCGGTTGTCGTCGCGGTCGACGATCTGCGTCAGGCCCCATTTGGCCGAGAGGTCAGCACGGCGCGCTTCCCGCGCCTCCTTGCCATCCGGCGCGAGGTAGTCGCGGAAGGTGGAGAGATGTTCGAACGAATAACCGCGCGACACGAACGGCAGGAAATCCGGCGCATCGGTCAAAAACACCGGCTTGAAGGTCTTGTTCTTCGCCTGCTCGGCGGCCACCGAGGCGACGACGTTTTCGAGGTCGGCGCCACGCAGGCCCATCACCGACACCCCCACCGTTTCGGTGATGTGCTCGGAGAGGCTCAGGAGGTTGTGGCCGACATGCGCCGATAGCGGCGTGGCGGGCCGCGCCGGTTCGGTCGGCCACCACGGGTCGGGCGGCGCCACCGGCTTCCGCCGCGGATGCTGGGCGAGCGTCGCAACCGGCAGTCGGGGCTCTACGTCGACGTGCTTGGCTTCACCCTTGGGGTCCAGTTGCCTGCGCAGCAGCGCACTGAGCGTGTGGTGCGCCCGGAAATGCCGCTCGATGGTCTCCCGCATGCGCCGCACTTCGGCGAGGTGCGCCGGCGCAGTGGGGGCGGGCGCGGCGGGCGTCGCGACCTCTGGCTCTGCCTCGGCGATGATCCGGAATTTGGCGGTGTTCGCTTTGCTCATGACGCGACCTCGAGCAACTGGGTGAGCGCCTTGGCCGCATCGGCAGCGCCGTTGGGTTGCCGAAGCTTCCGGCCGTTGCCGACGAGGAAGCTGCGCGCTTTGGCGTCGGTGAGCAGCGCGACCAGGTCGGGCAGGTCGCCAAGGTCGGCCTCGTCGAGCTCGAAGGCTGCCTGCAGGCCCTGGGCGTGCAGGGCGCGGCCGGCCTGGTCGTCCATCGAGGGGTGCCGGTGGGGGATGAAGATGGTGGGCAGATCGAAGCTCATGACTTCATGGAAGGTGTTGTAGCCGGCAGCGGAGACGGAGAAATCGAAGGCGTTGAAGTACTGGCTGAGCGGGTAGCCGCGCAGGTAGGTGACGTCGGGCCAGTAGTTGAGCGACTGGGCGCCATTGACCCACTCGGCGATGGCGACCTGCAGCTGCGGCACCTGCCGCAGCACGCCGATCAGGTGGTCGAGCAACGACACCACGTCGCGGTTGTAGCCGGCGCCGAGCTGGATCAAGGCGGCCGGGCGCGCCGGATCGAGGCCCAGGGCTGCCGCCGCGTCGCCGCGCGACAGCAACTCGCCTTCGTCGAGCAGGCGGATCGGCGGGACTGTCAGCGCCTCGTCGCGGCGCCGCGCCGTGATGCCGTCGTCGGGCTGGCCCTCCAGCTCCCCCGGCTCGATGATCAGGTCGAACCAGCGCGAATTGTCGATGAAGGGGCTGTTGAGGTTGCCCCACAGACCGCGGCGCACCCAGGCGAGGCGGCAATCCCGTCGCGGGGCGATGGCCCGCACCAGGCCATTCGAGGGATTGTTGCCGTCATAGACCACCAATCCCGGATCATAGGCATCGACCAGCTTTTCGAGCTCGTAGCGGAACCAGTCGTCCCAGGCCTCGAAGTCGCCGCCGACATAGGCGGACGACGGCATATACTCCGCCATGTAGCCCAGCCGCTCGACCGCGCCGACGGCCTGGGCCTGCGTTGCAAACACCACCGGGACCCGCGCATCCATGCGCCGGGCGATGGCGACCAGCCGGCCGAGATGACCGATCCCCACACCATTGGAGGCGACGAACATCACCGGACGCTGTTCTGAGGTACGAGGGGAACGCGGCTGGTGCTTCGCCCTGCCGAGCTGCTTTTCGCGCCCGGCGGATCGGGCCGCGGGCGGTAGAGATTGGGTGAGAACATCGATGGCTTCGACCGCCCGGCAGTAGCGCGGCCCCGGCCCATAATGCGGCTCCAGCCAATCGGGCAGCGCCACGGCCATGCCGAGGCCAAGGGCGTGGCGGATCAGGGTGTCGGGCAGTTCATCCCCGCTCACGGCCGGGAAGTAGGCGAGCCCGTCGAGCATATCCAGCCGGTCGAGCGACAGGCCGAGTTCGCGTTCGAGGTCGAGCACGATGAGCCTGGCATCGCCCGCCGCTGGCGGCGCGGCCGATCCCGGCGACACGATCCAGCCGATGGCTTGCTGGGCCTCGGCGCTCCGCCGCCGCGGCGCGGGCTGCTGCGCTTCGAGCATGGGCCGCCAGTCCTCGGCCGTGAGGGGCAGGTTGGCTGGCGCGGCCTGCCGCAATCGGTGATCGGTGGGCGCCCAGCTCAGCTCCAGGCTGCCCTTCAGCCGCTGTGTCAGGTGCCCTGTGCCGAAGTCGGCAGACCGATGGCAGACGAGGATCGTCCGTTGCGCCCGAATTTCGGACAGCAACCGATCGGCTCCGCTGATCTCGGACGGTCCGTGAAGGATCAGCAGGTCGGTATCGGGTTGCTCGGAGGGCGAAACCACGCTCGCGAGGCCGCGCCTGACGCAGCCCTGGATTTCGGGAGCGATGCGCGAGCCGGCTGACGGCGTCGTGGCCTGGATCAGCCCGACCTTCAGCCCGTCGGCCGCGTAGTGCCGGACTTCCTGGGCGATGCGCAGGCCGCGGTCACCGGGCCGCGTCATGTCGGCGCCGATGATCACATCGAACGTCGCAAAGGAACGCTCACGAGCGGCTGCTCGTGCC
>JAEUMC010000821.1 GCA_016793415.1 Devosia sp.
CGAGGCGATCATCCTGATCGGCGCCTCCGGCTTTTCCTACGAAGAGGCGGCCGAGATCTGCAAATGCGCCATCGGCACGATGAAGAGCCGGGTCAGCCGGGCCCGCACCAAGCTGCAGGAACTGCTCGAGGTGACCGGCGAAGGCGATTACGGGCCCGACGCCGTATCGGCGCAGGTCACTACCATCCCGCGTTTCACCTAGCGTGAGCTTGCCTGGCGGCCGCACAGGCCGCCAGCAGGGTTTCGGTGTCGAAGGGCTTGGCGAGCGGGGTTGCGCCGGTGAACAGCGCCTGGACGGCAGCATCGGCCGAGGTGACCACCACGGGAACGCGCGCGGCACGCAACGCCGCGCACAGCGCCACTGCCTCGGCACTGCCGAATTTCGCCTCGATCACCGCCAGGGCAAGGCCGGAAAAATCGAGAGCCCTCGCGGCTTCGACATCCTTCTCGATCGTCACATTGGCCGCGCCGGCGGTCCGCAGAATTTGCTCGATATCGGCGGCGACGAGATACTCCTCCTCAACGACGAGGGCATTCAATCCGTGCATTGGCAGTTCCATGACGCTGTGTTGGCCCACATCGATCACGGCCACCTCGCCCCGGTCATTTAACAAAGACATGCGATCGGGAAGTTTGGTCGCGACCGGCTGTTGCGTTCCCTTGCCAATAGCGCATGCTCGCGGGGTCATTCAGCCGTGAGTATCGCCCTGGCCACCGCCGCCCATGCCCGCCGGATTCCCTGTGAAGCGTGTCCCCTCCGGGAGAACGCGCACTTTCGCGATTTCACGCCGGAAGAGCTGAAATTCGTATCGAGCTTCAAGCGTGGCGAACTGGTGAGCGAGCCCAGTTCCACCATCCTCGCCGAGGGCGCGCATAGCGCCCAGCTGTTCACCCTGCTGTCGGGCTGGGCCTTCCGCTTCAAATCGCTGGAGGATGGGCGCCGGCAGATCCTCAACTACCTGTTGCCGGGCGACCTGGTGGGCCTGCAGGGGTCGGTGATCGGCGAGATGGAGCACTCGGTGGAATCGCTGTCGCCGGTGGTGCTGTGCGTGTTCCAGCGCGACACGCTGCCGACGCTGTTCGAGAACCATCCCGGCCTCGCCTTCGACGTCACCTGGCTTGCCTCGCGCGAGGAGCGCATGCTCGATGACAACCTGCTCAGCGTCGGGCGCCGCAGCGCCATGGAGCGGGCGGCCTACCTCATCGCCTTTCTCTACCAGCGGGCCGAGCAGGTGGGCCAGGCCAAGGCGTCCAAGGGGCTGATCCCGATTACCCAGCAGCACGTTGCCGATACGCTGGGGCTGTCGATCGTCCACACCAACAAAACGTTGCGCAAGCTCGCCGAGCGGCAGTTGATCCGCTGGCACGATCGGGCCTGCGAAGTGCTCGATCCCGAGGCGCTGGCCGACATTGCCGGTTGGGGCGGCCTCACCGACCGCAAGCGCCCGCTGATATGAACCGGGCCCCATTATTGCCACCGCCTGGAGCTAGGCATGGCTCCTGATTTGTTGGTCCGGGGGGCAAAAGCCGGACTGCAGAGCACCATCCCCGGACGAGGACGGCGCCTTGATGCTTGATGTGAGCAGCCAGTCCGTCGGAACTGCCGCGCCGCGGCGCGGCCTGGTGCGGCGCGTCGCCATCCTGGCGTCGCTGACGCTGGTGCTGGTGGCGGTAGCGGCCTCGCTCTACATGGTGCGCACGGTCGACAACCAGCTCGCCGACATCGCCAAGACCTACGAGATCCGCCGCCAGGCGCGCGAACTGATGCTGGCGGTGGTCGATGCCGAGACCGGGCAGCGCGGCTATCTGATCACCCGCGACGAGGCCTATCTCGAGCCCTACAACGTCGCCGTCGGCAACCTGAGCCAGACCTACCAGAGCCTGCTCGCCCTGATCAGCGACAACCCCATCCAGCTCAAGCGCATCGAGGCGCTGGTGCCCGATCTCGATGCCAAGCGGGCGGAGATGGCCCGCACCATCGAACTGATGTCGGCGGGCCAGAGCGCCGAAGCGCTGGCGCTGCTGCGCTCCGATACCGGGCTCGAGCTGATGGAGCGGATCCGCACCGTGCTGCGCCAGGTGATCGGCGAGGAAGACGACAAGCTGATCGAGCGCAACGGCCGCATGGAATTCTACCGCCAGGTGCTGGTCGCCACCATCCTCGCGGCGCTGGCGGCGGCGGCGATCCTTGCCTATGCGCTGCTGTCGCGCACCCAGCGCAAGGTGGTGGCACTGGCGCAGCAGCAGAACCGGCTGCGCAGCGCCAACGAGGAACTCGAGGCGCATGTGCGCGAGCGGACGGCCGAGGTCGAGGAAGCGCGCGGCCATGCCGAGCGCGAGCGGGCCCGGCTCGAGACGCTGCTGCAGGACACCAACCACCGGATCGGCAATTCGCTGGCGACGGTGTCGTCGCTGCTCGGACTGCAGTTGGCCCGTACCTCGTCGGACGAAGTGCGCAATGCGCTCGAGGCGGCACAGCTGAGGGTGCAGGCGATCGCCTCGGGGCACCGGCGGCTGCGGCTGGGCGCCGACCTCGAAACCACCGACGCGGCCGAATTCCTTGCCGACGTGATCGACGACCTTGCCGCGCAGATGCCGCCCGGCAAGCCGGTGACATTCGAAAAGCACCTTGAGCCGATGATCATCCCGGCGCGCGATGCGACGACGCTGGGGATCGTGGTGAGCGAGCTGGTGACCAATGCGCTCAAGCACGCCTTCACCGCGGGCCAGGCGGGCACCGTCGCCATCCGCTTCGAGCGGCCCGAGGGCGGGGTCACCTCGCTGACGGTCGAGGACAATGGCTCCGGTATTGCCGCCGGTGACGGGCAGGAAGGGTTGGGCGCACTTATCGTCAAGCAACTGGCTCGGCAGTTTGGGGGGACGGAACCGGAATATCGGGCACGCGAGGGCGGCGGCACGGCCATCACCGTGCGGCTGCCGCGACTGGACGTGCCGACAGGTCGGTGAGCACAGCGACGGAACCCGGCGCTGCCTCCCGCCGTTCGGCTGGAAATCGGCCAATGGGGGCGAGATGCGCTTCGTCGGAGTGTTCAACCAGGACGGCGGCACCTTCCGCACCATGGACATGGCGGCGTTCGTCGCCACGGCCGAGCGGATTTTCGCCGAACATGGCCAATCGATCGAATGCCGGGTGGTCGGCGCCGACCAGCTGATCGCCGAGCTCGAGCGCGCCGCCGCCGATCCGGCGGTCGAGGCGGTACTGGCGGGGGGCGGTGACGGCACCATTTCGGCGGCGGCGGGAATCTGCTTCACCCACAAGATGGCGCTCGCCGTGCTGCCGGCCGGCACGATGAACCTGTTTGCCCGCTCGCTGGGCGTGCCGCTGCAGCTCGAAGCGGCGCTCGGCGCCATTGCGCGGGGCGAGGTTGCCGCGGTCGATATCGCCACTGCCAATGGGCGGCCATTCGTCCACCAGTTCTCGGTGGGGCTGCACTCGCGGCTGGTCCGCATCCGCAACGGGCTCACCTATCACAGCCGGTGGGGCAAGATGCTGGCGAGCCTGAGGGCGGTCGGCCTGGCGCTGTCACGCCCGCTGGTGTTCGATGCCGAGATCAGTACCCGGCAGGGCACCGAGCGGCGCAAGGCAACGGCGATCGCCGTCTCCAACAACGTGCTGGGCGAGGGGCATGTGCCCTATGCCGAGGCAGTCGATCGCGGCGTGCTCGGCGTCTACGTGGTCGAGCCCATGCCGCCGGCCGAGCTGGCCGGGCTGGCACTGTCGCTCGCCCTGGGCAACTGGAAGGCGCACCCGCTGGTGTCGGAGCGCGAGGTCAAGCAGGTGAACCTCAGCTTCCCGCACCGCAAGGCCTCGGCGCTGGCGGTGATCGACGGCGAACTGATCCCGCTGGCCAGGCAGGTGGATCTGCGGGTGCATGCGGGTGGGTTGCGGGTGGTGCTGCCGGCGGTGGAGGTGGCGCCACAGCGGGAGGATCCGCAGACTGAAGCGGCTTAGTCGCGGAATGTTCCACCCGCCCCCCTCTCCCCTCAGGGGAGAGGGCAAGCGTAGCTTGCGAGCGTCAGCGCGCTAGCGAAGCTCGGGTGAGGGGTTCAGCCTCTCGGCATGCTGGTTCTGCCAGCGGGCGGCACTGCTTCACCCCTCAACCGGCGCTTCGCGCCACCTTCTCCCCTGAGGGGAGAAGGGAACAGGGCTCGCCGCCAGCGGTGGCTCTCACATGCAAACACCCCGCCGCGGTCTCCCGGGCGGGGTGAGCACTTAACGCTGAACTCTTGCCTCAGAGGCTGGCGGCGCCGGCTTCCACTGGCTGCTGGCCCAGCTTGCGCAGGGCGTTTTCGATGGTCTTCAGATCTTCGCCGTCATCGCCGTCGACCGGGGTCATGCCCTCGGTGGCGCTGCGCTCCTTGGAGAGCGTATCTGCTTCGAGCTGGCGCAGGATGCTGATCTTTTCAGCTTCGGCGATGTGGTCGTCGGTCAGAATGGTCACGATCTTCCGCTTGATGTGGGTCATAGCTCACACTCCTGGAAATCCTTCGTTGGCCTTACCTGCGGTTACTGTCGTCGATTTGCAGGTGCAGCAGATAACGCGGGGCCGGGAGGCGGGTTCCGAGAAAATCTGGCGATGTGATCAGTCCGGATCGTGGCCGTTACTGTGGCCGTGCGAACTGCCCGGCTTGGCGAGCAGATACGCCGCGGCCAGCGCGCCGCCGATCGGGATCCCGACCTTCTTCATCAGATCGGACTTCAGCACCAGCGGCAGGGCGGTGAGCGCCGCGGTGGTGACGAGAGCCGTCTTTTCGGCGGCGTTGCGCCGCTGCGTCGCCTGTCGCCTGGCGATGCTGTCGGCGATGGCGATCGCGGCATAGATCCCCAGTGCGATCAGCAGCGCCCCGGCGGCGATCAGCAGCGGGGCGACGATCGGGCCCCACACCAGGGTGAACCAGGCGTTGAGCGCCACGAGGCCGAACACCAGCGCGATCAACGCGAAGAGCGCGAGGGCCGACCAGGCCATCGCGTTCTTCTTGAGATGCTCGAGCAGTTCGTCGACCTCGATCCCGAGGACCGAGGCCGCCAAAGCAATCAGGTGCATGGCCTACCTCGAAACCACCGCCAGCACGAAGCCGAGCGCGATGGCGCCGGCGACGGCGGTCAGCGGTTTCTCGCGGATGGTGTCCTTGATCTGCTTTTCGAGCTGGCCGAACTCGTCCTGCACGTCTTCAACGGCGCTCTGGCCCGTTCGGGCGAGGTTCTTGACCTCACGCCGCGCCAGCTTCTGCGCATCGTTGACCTTGTCCTCGGCGAGGCTGGCCAGCGTCGCCGCGATCGACTTCAGGTCCGATTGCAGCTGGTGCACCTGGGCCGACAGTTCGTCTTCGCGGCTCTGGCTCTGGCGTGCGGCAGCGCGGCGCGGGCCATTGGCGGCGCGGCGGGCAGGGGCTTTCGTGGCGGTGCGGTTGGGGGCCATGTCGGTGGTGGATGCCATGATGGTCGCTCCTCATGATGTTGGCAGGTCAACGCGCGGTTTGCCCAAGAGTTCCGGGCGCTTGCTCGACGCGGTTGAGAGACTGATTCAAATAAAGTGCACCCCAGTCCGGGGGCGAACTGGGGTGCGATGGCGAGCCGCAAGGGGGGCGACCTTGGCTCGCGGAGCCCGTCAGAATACGCGCATCAATACCAGGATGATGACGATGACGAGCACGACGCCAAGAATACCGGAGGGGTAAGCTCCCCAGGAGCGGGAGTAGGGCCAGGCCGGTATGGCGCCGATCAACAGCAGGATCAGCAGAACGATGATGATCGTGCTCAGGGACATATCAGGCTCCTAGAGGACTGACAGGAGGAGGGTAGCGGCTACGGCCAGGATGCCTGCAGCGGGGAGGAGGGCTGCGAGGACGGCGCCGTAATGCGTACGCCCGTCATATCCTTCAGGGATCCACGCGACGGCCGAGCGGGCGGCATGTTCCAGGTTGGCGATCTCGAGTCGGGTCATCGCTCTCGTTCCTTTTCATGGGTGCTACCGGAGGGAGGGCCGGTAGACACGCCGCTCGTTGGCGCGTCAGCCCTTTAACGGGGCTTCGCCACAATTGGTTCCGGGGAGCGGTGAAAAGGGTGGAGCTGGTGTACGCCGGCGTTAGCGGGATCTTCCCCCGCGGGGGGGAGGATGACGGGGAGGTCGGTGCCCGAAGCCCCGTCTACTCCACGCGCACTACGTCGACCGATTGTTTCGCGGTGTGCCCGCCGCTGGTGCGCAGCACACCGACGATCGGGGAGACGTCGGAATAGTCGCGGCCGTGCCCGATGGTGATGTGGTCGGGGCCGGCCAGCATGGCATTGGTGGGGTCGAACTCGAGCCAGCCCGAGTGCTGGCCGCACCAGACCCGGACCCAGGCATGCATGGCGTCGGCGCCCTCGAGGCGGGGTTTGCCCTTGGGCGGAATGGTGCGCAGGAACCCCGAGACATAGCCGGCAGGAATGCCGAGGCCGCGCAGGCCCGCGATCATCACGTGGGCAAAGTCCTGGCAGACGCCGCGCTTCAGCGCGAAGGCCTCGACCGGACCGGTATCCACCTTGGTGGCGTCCTTGTCGTAGCGGAAATCGCGGTGGATGCGCAGGCAAAGGTCCATCGCCGTCGCGTAGACCGACTTGTCGCCGGCAGCAGAGGCTCGCGCATAGTCGGTGATGGCGCGATCGAGCGGGATGCGCGGCGAGGCGGAGAGGAAATGCTGCGGCGAATCCGGCGCCACCGACCAGAGCCCCGCCAGCTCGCCCTTCAGGCCGTCGAGGGTAGGGGAAAGATCGACGGGATCGTGCAGGTCCTCGACCAGCACCCGGGCGCTCAGCCGCACATCGAGGTGGTCGTGCCGGCCGGTATAGGCAATGGTGGTGACGAGGTTGCCGAAATAGTCGGCGAAGGTGGTCTCCTGTTCGGGCCGCGGCTC